>CAZHIK010000402.1:0-8030 GCA_964532635.1 uncultured Enterobacterales bacterium | reverse complement strand
CCCGAGGCCATGGAGGCGTCGTGGACAACCCCATCAAGGTCTTCAACTCGTACACACGCACCCTCGCGCCCTTCGTCCCCATCCAGAACGGCAAGGTCGGCATGTACGTCTGCGGCATGACCGTCTACGACTACTGCCACATCGGGCACGCCAGGGCCATGATCACCTTCGACGTGATCGCGCGCTACCTGCGCCACCGGGGCTACGATCTCACCTTCGTCCGCAACCACACCGACGTAGACGACAAGATCATCGCGCGTGCCAACGAGCTGGGCGAGGATCCGCTGGAGCTGTCCGCCCGCTTCATCCAGGCCCTGGACGAAGATCTCGCCGGCTTCGGCCTGTTGCCCCCCACTGTGCAGCCCAAGGTCAGTGAGCACATCCCCGAGATCATCGCCACCATCGCCGCCATCATCGACAACGGCCACGGCTACGCGGTGGATGGTGACGTGTTCTTCGATGTGCCCTCCCAGCGTGGCTACGGCTACCTGAGCGGGCGCGACGTGGAGAAGATGAGGGCCGGCGAGCGCGTCGCGGTAGACGAGCGCAAGCGCCACCCCGCCGACTTCGCGCTGTGGAAGTCCGTCAAGCCCGGCGAGCCGGCGTGGGACAGCCCCTGGGGCCCCGGTCGTCCCGGCTGGCACATCGAGTGCACCGCCATGTCCCAGAAGTACCTTGGCCCGCAGTTCGACATCCACGGCGGGGGCAACGACCTGCTCTTCCCTCACCACGAGAACGAGATTGCCCAGGGTGAGGCCGCCACAGGCGCGCACCCGATGGTCAACGTCTGGATGCACAACGGCATGGTCACCATGCTCGATGACGAGACGGGCGAGCCCATCAAGATGTCCAAGAGCCTGGGCAACGTCATCAACATCCGCGACCTGCTGGTCGAGATGCCGGGCGAGGCCCTCAAGCTGCTGTACCTCGAGGCCCACTACCGCAGCCCGGTGCCGTTCAGCCGTGGCGGCCTGTCCCAGGCCCTGTCCAACCTGGACCGGCTCTACCAGGCCAAGGAGATCGCCCTGCGGGCCCAGGCCCTGATGGACGAGGGCAAACGCTCCCTGACCGCGGCCGAAGAGGCCAAAGGCATGGGTGGGCCGGCCAAGGCTCTGTTCGACATCTGCGACGGCTTCGACGAGCGCTTCCACGCCGCAATGGATGCCGACTTCAACACAGCGCGGGCTCTTGGCGACCTGTTCGAGCTGGTCAAGGCCACCAACCGCCTGGCGGGCACCAAGAAGGCCTTCAAGCGTGCTGCGGCGGTGATGGCCGCGGCCCTGCCAGCCTTCGAGTTGGTGGCCGAGGTGCTGGGCGTCGGTGCGATGGAGCCTGGTGTCTTCTTCGAGGAGATGCGGGTCAAGCGCCTGGCTGCTGCCGGAGTGGGCCGCGAGAAGGTGGAGGAGTTGCTCGAGCAGCGCGCCCTGGCTCGCAAGGAGCGCGACTGGGCCGCCGCCGATGCCATCCGTGACCAACTCGACGAGCTCAACGTCGTGGTGATGGACACGCCGGAAGGAACCACCTGGCGGATTCGGGTGTAGGAACGTCGGCTTCGCCGCCGCGGCTACGGGCTGCGGGAACAAAAAAAGGCCCGGCCATCAGGCCGGGCCCTTCTGCATCGATGCTCGAGGCTACTGAATCGCGACCAGCGCGCAGGAGGTCTCGACGTGCTCCTTGGGCTTACCTTCGCAGGTCTTGTAGCGCTTCATGCTGACCACGTGGGGGCCGGCCTTCTCGAAGGTGGTGCTGTAGGTCCAGCGAAGCTCCTTCTTGCCGCGCTTGCCATCGACCACCTGGGCGGCCTGGTCCTTCACGCCGGGCTTCCAGTCGGACCAGGTGTCGAAGGAGTAGGTGCAGCCGTCTTCCGGGGTGCGACCGTCCTGGCCGATGTACTGGAAGTAGGCGGTCTCGCCAGCGGAGAAGAAGCAGCCGCGGTTGGGGGCACAGAAGGCCTCGGCGGCTTCGTCCTCGGACTTGGGGAACTCGGCGGTCTTGGTGGGGATCATGTCGGAGCTGTCGGTGCAGTGCTCCCAGCACAGCTCTTCGTCGTTCTGGACCATGGGGTTGGTGCCGACGGGGTTCGAGTCCTCGATCTTCTTGCCGTTGTACAGGGTCATGTACATGTCGGTGATCATCAGGCGGCACTTGCGCTCGTCGACCCGCAGGTAGATGAGGCCCTGGAGCTTGTTGCCCAGGTTGTTGTTGTTGAAGACGAAGCGTTCCCACTGGTCGCCGTCTTCGTACTTCTCGATGACCTCTTCGGCGTCCTTCATGCCCGCGTCGTACTGGGACTGGGTGACGTCGCCGTCGATCTCGCGGATGTCCTCGATGGTCGCCCAGCCGTTACCGGACACGTACAGTGACTGGATCCAGTCCTTGACCTTGGGCTCTTCCTTGCACTGCAGCTCCATCTTGCCTGCCGACTCGGCCACCTTGCAGTTGTAGTCGTAGACGTCGGAGAAGGAGCCGACGGTGTACTTCGCCTTGGTGGCGCCGCCTTCCTCGTAGATCTTCAGGCGGGTCTGGATGTTGGGGGTCTCGGACTTGTCGGGGTTGATCTGGAGCAGCACCCACTGGGTGCCCGCCAGGCTCTCGACGGCAAGCTCGCAGGTGCTGGCCTGCTTGCCGAGGACAAACTTGTTCTCGGACTTTTCTTCGCAGGCACCGAGCAAAGTGCTGGCGCACAGGAGGCCCAGGATCATCTTCATGGAACGCATGTTCGACTCCGGCACGGACGGGAGGGGGGGCAAGGGTAGCAGGGGGTAGAGCGGCGCAGCAAGGGGTGCACGAGCTGGCCTTCGGGTGCCCAGACGGGACGGCGCGGGCATAACCCGCTTTCGCCGGACGGGCCCCTGGTGGAGGGCCTCGTGCCAGGACCCGCTGGCACCTGGAGAGTGCCCTCCTTTTCACGCTTGGTTGACCTCTCCGCCTGTCTTTCACTCGGAATGCGCCGTGCGAGCGTGGCGCACCTTGACGTGGGCCGCGCCCACCCGCTAGGCCCACCTCCCGCCGGAGGCCCCATGACTTCGCCCGCTCCCCGTCGAATCGCACTGGCCAGCGCCAACCCACACAAGCTCGAGGAGATTCGAGCCATCCTGGCTCCGTTCGGCTTCGAGCCGGTGGGCCTGGACGCCTGGCCCGACATCGACGACCTTCCCGAGACCGCCGACACCTTCGAGGGCAACGCGCTGATGAAGGCCCGGGCCCTCGCGGAGCTGAAGGGCGTGGTGGCCGTGGCCGACGACTCCGGCCTCGAGGTGGATGCCCTCGAGGGCGATCCCGGGGTGCACTCCAAGCGCTTCACCCCGGAAGCCAGCCACGCGGCCAACAACGTCAAGCTGCTGCGGGTGCTCCAGGGGATCGAGGAGCGCAGCGCTCGCTTCCGCTGCGTCATCGCCCTGGTCACCCCCGAGGGGCAGCAGGCCCTGGCCAGCGGAGCCTGCGAGGGCCGCATTGGCCACGAGCTCCGGGGGGCTGGTGGCTTCGGCTACGACCCGCTGTTCATGCCTGTGGAGACCCCAGGCCGCTCCATGGCCGAGCTGTCCAGCGCGGAGAAGAACGCCATCAGCCACCGCGGGCGGGCGTTCCGTCAGCTGCCGGAGCTGCTGGAGCAGCTGGGCCTATAGGGCCGCCGGTGGGCCTCGCCGCTGGCGTTCCCTGAGGTCCATCCACAGCCGCCCAAGGCCGAGCAGGATGCCGGCCACCAGGAACAGCGTGGCCGTGGCCCAGCCTTGGGTGGTGGGATCGCTCTCCAGGGAGGGGAAGAGCGCGGACAGGAAGGGCAGCACCACCACCGAACCGGTCTGGACAGCGTTGTACCAGGCCACCACACCGCCGGTGGCGAGGAACATGATGGCGGGGAGGTAGCGCATGGGGGTCCTCGGAGACGTCTACAGGCAGTGAGCGTCCCAGCAGGGGGGCTCGCAGGCGCCGAAGGCCTCGCAGTCGGTGGCGTCGAGGCAGGTGGCCGCGCAGGCCAGGTAACCGGAGATGTCGGCGCACTCCCAGTCCTGGCCCTGGCCGAGCCAGCCCTCGTAGCAGCTGTCGAGGCTCTCCCAGCCCCAGGCGTCCTCGCAAAGGGTGAAGACCGCGTCGCACAGGCCCTCGGGCGTAGCCGGGGGGGCGTCGCTGCCCGTGTCGGTGTCCACGTCGGTGTCGGCCTGGTTGGGCGATGCCGTGTCGGCGTCGCGTAGCTCGCCGTCGTAGCAGGAGGCACCCAGCAGCAGGAGCGGAAGCAGGGGGAGTCGGAACTTCACAGTCGCTCCGGAATGTCCGTGTGGCACGCCATCAGCATAGCTGGGGGCGCAAGGGTTCGCGGCACCAGGACGTCACAGGGTGTCGTTCGATTCGGTTAGGGCGCAGTCCAGGAGACCAGCCATGGAACACGGTGACCCTGCATTCTCCCTCTCCATCCCTTGGGCCCTGGGCCTCACCGGGGTGTTTCTGTTCGCCAACGGCTTCTTCGTCGCGGCCGAGTTCGCGCTGGTCAAGGTGCGCGCGGCGAAGATCGAGACCCTGGCCCGCAAGGGCAGCCGACCCGCGCGGTCCGTGCTGGCCGCTCTCGATCGGCTCGACCTGTACCTGAGCGGCTGCCAGCTGGGCATCACCCTGGCCAGCCTGGTGTTGGGCTGGCTGGCGGAGCCGGCGGTGGCGGGTCTGCTCATCGCTGGGGCCGAGAAGGTCGGGCTTCACCTGGGTGACTCCGGCGTCCTGCACCTGGTGGCCCTGGCGATCGCCATGAGCGTGGTGACCATCCTGCACATGACCATCGGCGAGCAGGCCCCCAAGATCTGGGCCATCCAGCGCTCGGAGAGCGCTTCCCTGATCCTCGCGCCGCCCCTGCGCGCCTTCGTCACCGTGCTGCGTCCGGTGATCTGGTTCATCAACATCCTCTCCAACGCCCTGCTGCGCCTGGTGGGCGTCACGGCCGGGCTGGGCCACGAGGTGGCGGACGTCGAGGAGTTGATGGCGCTGCTTCGGGGGGCAGCCAAGGCCGGGCACATCAGCGCCCGACAGCGCGCCATCGGCGAGAACGTGCTGTCCCTGGCCAAGCTCGAGGTGCGGCACGTGATGGTGCCCCGGGTGGACGTGGTCCACCTGTCCCTCGAGCAGACCCCCGAGGCGCAGCTCGCGCTCATCCGCAGCTGTGGCCACACTCGCATCCCCCTCTGCACCAGTGATCTCGACCACCTCGAGGGCCTGGTCCACGGCAAGGATGTGCTCCACGCCATGATGGATGGTCAAGAGCAGCCGGACCTGAAGGCTCTCGCTCGTCCCCTCATGGCCGTTCCCGACCACCAGCCGCTCACCAAGCTCATCCCCGATCTGCAGCGCTCCCAGGCCCACTGCGCCGCGGTGGTGGACGAGCACGGCACCACCGTGGGCATCGTCTACCTCGAGGATGCCCTCGAGGAGATCGTGGGCCCGCTCCATGACGAGTTCGACGCTGAACTGGCCCGCTGCGAGCGGGTGGGGCCGGGGGTGCTCGTGCTGGCGGGATCCCTACCCACCCCAGAGGCCGCGGACCTGTTGGAGGTGGAACTGGACGACGGCACGGACACCATCGCCGGGGTGGTGATCGATGCGCTGGGGGCCATTCCCGCGCAGGGCGACACCCTCGAGCTGGATCCCTGGCGGGTGACCGTGCTCAGCGTCGTGCGGCGGCGGGTGGCGCGGCTGCGCTTCGAACGCAAGGACGCGCCTGGTGAGCCGGCGGCGGCGGAGGATGCGAAGTCCGCTACATGATGGCGGGATCGTGGCCGTGGGTGCCCTGGGGGCGGGGTAGGACCGGGCTCGACGAGAGTCCGTCGTCCAATCCGAGAGGGGTCCCATGGAGGATGCGCGCTTCGATGTCGTCGTGATCGGCTGTGGCCCAGCGGGCCAACACGCCGCGACCCGCTGCGCCCGTGCCGGCCGGCGCGTGGCCCTGGTGGACGAACGCGAGGTGGTGGGTGGCCAGTGTCTGCACGTGGGCACCATTCCGTCCAAGACCTTGCGCGCTGCCATCCTGCACGCCAGCGGCTACTACGAGCGGGCGATCTTCGGCGAGGATCACCGGGGGCATGGCGCCACCCACAGCGAGCTGATGGCGCGGCTGCGGTCGGTGGTGGGACGAGAGGTCGAGGTCATCCACGGCCAGCTCCGAGAGGCCGGGGTGACGGTCATCCACGGGCGGGGGCGTCTGATGGGTCGTCACCGGGTGGAAGTGCGGCGCAACGATGGCGGCTTCCGCTTCCTGGTGGCCGACAACATCGTGCTCGCGACGGGCTCTCGGGTGGTGATCCTCGAGGAGATCCCCTTCGACGGCTACCAGGTACTCAACACCGACCAGATCCTCCAACTCCCGTTCCTGCCCCGCTCCCTGTTGGTGGTGGGCGGCGGCGTGATCGGGCTCGAATACGCCTGCATGTTCAGCCTGCTGGACATCGAGGTGCACCTTGTCACCCGCTACCAGGAGTTGCTGCCCTTCGTTGACCGTGACCTGGTGGGCTCACTCCTCGAGCACATGGAGCGCAACGGCGTGATCCGGCACCACGACCGCACCGTGGCCAGCACTGTGGTGGAGCACGGCAAGCAGGTCACCACCACCCTGAGCGACGGCACCGTGGTCGAGACGCAGATGTTGTTCTACGCGGGTCAGCGCTACGGCGCGACGCTGGGCCTGGGCCTCGAGCTGGCGGGCATCGAGCCCAACGAGCGCGGTCAGATCCCGGTGGACGACAGCTTCCGCACCGCCACGCCCAACATCTACGCCGTGGGCGACGTCATCGGCTTCCCCAGCCTGGCGGCGAGCGCCATCGACCAGGGCCGCAAGGCGGCCAACCACCTGGTGGGCCTCGAGGACGTGCCCATCCACCCGGTGTTCCCCTACGGGCTGTACACCACCCCCGACATCTCCATGGTGGGTCCCACCGAGCAGCGGCTGCAGAAGGAAGGGACCGTGTACGCGGTGGGCGTCGGTCACTACCGCGACAGTGCCAAGGGACAGATCCTGGGCGACGCCACCGGCATCATCAAGCTGTTGTTCGAACCCCGCACCCGTAAGCTACTGGCCGTGCACGTCTTCGGCGTGGAGGCCACCGAGCTGGTCCACATCGGGCAGGCGGTGATGCAGTTCGGCGGGGAGATCGACTACTTCGTGGACACCGTCTTCAACTACCCGACACTGGCCGAGGTCTACAAGCTGGCAGCGGTGGACGGGCTGCACAAGCTGGGGGTGATGGAGCCGGGCGTGCCGCTGAGGGGGTTGCCGGAGGACTGATCCCCGCCGGGTCGGTCAGCGGCTCGCTGGGGGGCTCACTCCGAGCAACTGGCGCCCCCGGGCCGCGGCGCGGGCGTTGGCCAGGGCGCGGTGGACCAGGGAGCGTCCGCGGATGGCGACGGCCACGGCGAAGACGGCGGTGGCCAGCAGCAGGACGTAGAGGGCAAAGTAGTCGAACAGCGCGTCGACCTCGGCTCCGCGAGCGAGGTCCAGCCAGGTGAGCACGCCCACGAGGGCCAAGGCCAGGGCGCCACCCCACGCTGCGATCAGAGGTGACAGGCGTGCTCCTGCAAGGGTGACCGCGAGGGCAACGAAGTAGGTGCCTGGGACCCAGGGCAGGGCCCATGGCTGGTCGCCCCAGCTCATCACGAAGCCGGCGGGGACAGCGGCCGCCAGACACACATCGAGGGTGACGGACACCGCCAGTACGCGCCGGTTGATGGTGTGCGACTTCAGCCAGAGCCAGACCGCGGGGCTGAACAGGATCAGGATCGCGCTGACGCCGGTGATGGCCAGGGCCTCGGGCGAGCCGGCCAGCACCCTGTCCACGGAGGAGGAGGCCAGCTCGATCGTCAGGCCCAGGCAGCCGACCACGAAGCGGATCGACGCGGCCACACGCTCACCGCGGGTGATGGCGGCCAGCAGCACCTCCTCGGCCACCTCGTCGTGCTCGTCCGGTGCGGTCCCGCGCTCCTCGGTGCGGGTCCAGGTCTCGAGCAGCGCTCGGGCTTCGGCCAGTCCATCGTTGGCCTGCGGGTTCTCCGGCCAC
>CAZHIK010000401.1:0-8040 GCA_964532635.1 uncultured Enterobacterales bacterium | reverse complement strand
CAGCCATGGCCGAGACCATCGCCTGGTACGCGGAGCGGACAAAGGAGAACCCATGAGCAGCGAGCGCTCCCCTGTCAGCGCGTCCGAGCTCGTTCGCCTGACCGAGCGCGTGGTGAAGGCCACGCCCCCCGCGCCCCTGCGGCGGCGCGCCAGGCGCTTCGTCGAGTCCAACGTGCTCTCCGGTCAGGCCGACCACTACGAGGAGAGCGGGCTGGTGCCCCTGGACAACCTCATCGAGCACCGCCTCGATCCCGACAGCCAGCCCGTGGGCTTCGACACGGTGATCAAGGCTGGATTGCGGTTGGTGAACGTCGATGTGGATCGCTACGCGGATCTCGAGGCCCGCCGCGCGGCCCAACGGCCGCTGGGGGAGCGGGAGTCCCAGGTGCGCGATGCGCTCCAGGGCGTCGCCCGAGCCCTCGAGGCCGGGGACGCCGCCGCTACCCGCGAGCTTGCCGAGGCCCTCACCGGCTTCGCCCCCGACGAGCCTCGTGCCTGGGCGGCCCTGGCCCGCGTGCAACGCGCCGTGGGCGAGATCGAGGCCGCTGACCAGGCCGAGGCCCGCGCCGTCGCTCTGATGGCCGAGGAGATCGCGTCCGCGGATCCGCCACTCTCCCTCCGCGAGCGTATGCGGCGCTTCGCCCTGGTCACCTTCCTCGGAGGACCGGCCGCACAGTTCGTCGAGATGGGTCAGATGCAGCTCAACGTGATGCTGGAGCAGGGACTCGAGCCCCATCACCGGGTGCTGGACATCGGCTGCGGCACCCTGCGGGCCGGGCTGTGGCTCATGAAGATCCTCGAGTCCGGGCGCTACCTCGGCATCGAGCCCAACCGGGCCCGGCTGGGCTTCGGCATCGATCACGTGGTGGGGCCCGAGCTGATGGAGCGCAAGCAGCCGCGCTTCGACGGCAATGCGGAGTTCGACCTGGGCGTGTTCGACGAGCGCTTCGACTTCATGGTCGCGCGCTCGGTGTGGACCCACGCCAGCAAGACCCAGATCCTGGCCATGCTCGACGGCTTCGTGGAGCACGGCGCGCCCGGCGCGGTCTTCCTCACCTCGTTCATCCCCGCCCGCACGCCGGAAGAAGACTACACCGGCGAAGGCTGGGTGGGTCGCTCCGAGTCTTCCCCGTTCGGCGGCCTGGTGGGGCACGATCCGGCATGGATCCAGGGCGTGTGCCAGGCCCGGGGCCTGAGCGTGGTGGCCCTGCAGGACTACGTGGCCAACCGACAGATCTGGCTGCGGATCGAGCGGGTGCGCTAGCCCAGCCGCTCCAGGATGAAGTCGATGTGGCGCTGTGACGCGCGACCGTCGCCATAGGGGTTGTGGGCCCGGTGCATGGCCTCGTAGGCCGCCGGGTCGAACAGCAGCGCCTCGGTGTCGTCGATGATGGCGTCACGGTCGGTGCCCACGAGCTTGACCGTGCCGGCATCGACGCCTTCGGGCCGCTCGGTGGTCTCGCGCATGACCAGCACCGGCTTACCCAGGCTGGGGGCCTCTTCCTGGATGCCGCCGGAGTCGGTGAGGATGATGGTGGAGCGGTCCATCAGCCGCACGAAGGGCTCGTAGTCCAGGGGATCGATCAGGTGGATGTTGGCCAGGCCCGACAGGGTGGCCTTGACCGGCTTGCGCACGTTGGGGTTGAGGTGCACGGGGTAGACGAAGTGGACCTGGGGGTGGCGCTCGGCCAGGGTGCGGATGGCGCCACACATGTCCTGGAAGCCCTGTCCGAAGCTCTCCCGGCGGTGGCCGGTGATGAGCACCATCGGCTTGCGGGGATCGGCCACGACCTCGTAGGCGGAGCCGTAGATCTCGCGCCAGGGCTCGAGGGGCTTGGCGACGGCCTGATCGCGGACCATCAGCAGGGCGTCGATCACGGTGTTGCCCGTGACGCGGATGTTCGCCTCGTCCAGGCCCTCGCGCAGCAGCGCGTCGCGGGCTCCCGGTGTGGGGGCGAACAGGAAGGAGCAGAGGCGGTCGGCCAGCTGGCGGTTGGCTTCTTCTGGGAAGGGAGCCGCCAGGTTCCAGGTGCGCAGGCCAGCCTCGACGTGGCCCACCTGGACCCGGGCGTAGAAGGCGGCCAGGGCCCCGGCCATGGTGGTGGTGGTGTCTCCGTGGACCAACACGACGTCGGGCTTTTCGGCCTCGAGCACCGGCTGGAGCTTGGTGATGACACGCGCCGTGAGCTGGAACAGGCTCTGGTTGGGCTGCATCAGGTCCAGGTCGTGGTGGGGATGCAGGTCGAACAGCTCGAGCACCTGATCGAGCATGTCGCGATGCTGGGCGGTGACGCAAAGCCGCTGCTCGGTGTCGGGGCAGGCCTCGAGGGCCTTGACCAGGGGGGCCATCTTGATGGCCTCGGGGCGGGTACCGAAGATGGTGAGGACGCGAACGGGCTTGGCCATGTCGGAACGCTCCAGGGGGTGGGCGGTCTCATACCCCGTTATGATGCGGACGAAACCCGTTTCGGTGCCCACCATGACGCTTCGCCTCCTCCCCCTGCTGCTCATCTCCGGCCTCGTCGCCTGCAATGCCACCTGGAAGGTCCAAGACGCCGACGGCGACGGCTTCACGCCCCTGGACGGAGACTGCTGGGACAGCCCCGATGGTCCCGGTGTCAGCAGCCTGTCCGGCGCCGACATCCACCCCGATGCGGTCGAGCTGTGGTACGACGGCTTCGACCAGGACTGCGCGGGCGACGACGACTACGACCAGGACGGCGACGGCTACGTGCCCGATCTCTACCAGGGCTTGGCCACCAGCAACGTCGATGAGAGCGGCCAGCTCCCGGCGGGGGACTGCTGGGACGATCCTGCGGCGCTACCCGAAGACCAGCGCGTGGTCTCCGCCTCCCTCACCGACGCCCAGGGCACCACCCTGGCCTGGGAGCAGCCGGAAGCCGGCTCGGTCAACCCCGATGCCATCGAGGTCTGGTACGACGGCGCCGACAGTGACTGCGCGGGCGACAGCGACTTCGATCAGGACGGCGACGGCTACGACACCGCCTCCTATCCCAACCGCTCCGGTGTCTTCGGTGACGACTGCATCGACGGAGCCGACATCGATCCGGACAATCCCGCCGAGACCGACCCGGGCGACATCAACCCCGACGCCACCGAGGTCTGGTACGACGGCACCGATCAGGACTGTGACAACAACGACTGCGACGCCGACGACGACGGCTACGACGCCGACCCCGACGGCGCGGGCTTCTGCGAGAACGATGACTGCGACGACGAGGATCCCGAGCGCTACCCCGACGCCAGCATCGCCGAGATCTGGTACAACGGCATCGACGAGGACTGCGACAACAACGACGGCGACCAGGACGGCGACGACTACTGGATCGACGGCTACGAGGAGCTGGTCACCTCGTCCGGCGGTACCCCCATGGAAGTGCCCGAGGGCTACGAGGGCGACTGTGACGACAGCGACTTCGGCACCTACCCCGGCGCCCCCGACGCCTGGTACGACGGCGTCGACGCAGACTGTGCCGGCGACGACGACTACGACCAGGACGTCGACGGATACCAGGCCCTGGACTACGGCGGCACCGACTGCGACGACGTCAACGCCGACGTGCACCCCGACGCCCTCGAGACCTGGTACGACGGGGTCGACAGCGACTGCGACGGTGCCAGCGACTACGACCAGGATGGTGACGGCCACGACTCGGACGCCTACACCGGCGACGACTGCGACGACACCGATGCTGCCATCAACCCCTCGGCGGCGGAGACCTGGTACGACGGGGTCGACAGCGACTGCGATGGCGCCAACGACTTCGACCAGGACGCCGACGGCTACGACTCCGACGACTACAGCGGCACCGACTGCGACGACAGCGACGCGGCCGTCAACCCAGGTGCGTCCGAGACCTGGTACGACGGGATCGATAGCGACTGTGACGGTGCCAGCGACTACGACCAGGACGCTGACGGCTACGACTCCGACGAGTGGGGCGGCACCGACTGCAACGACACCGCCGCTACCGTGAACCCGGGCGTCAGCGACACCTGGTACGACGGCATCGACGCCAACTGCGACGGCCTGTCCGACTACGACCAGGACGGCGACGGCTACGATCACGACAGCTACGGCGGCACCGACTGCGACGACACCGACGCAGCCACCAACCCCGGCGCCACCGAGACCTGGTACGACGGGGTCGACAGCGACTGCGACGGCGCCAACGACTACGACCAGGACGGCGACGGCTACGAGTCCGACGAATACGGCGGTGATGATTGCGCCGACGGCGCCTCGTGGATCAACCCCGGCCGCACCGAGACCTGGTACGACGGGGTCGACAGCGACTGCGACGGCCTGTCCGACTACGACCAGGACGGCGACGGCTACGACTCCGACGCCTACGGCGGCGACGACTGCGACGACACCGACGCCTCGTTCAGCCCGGGCGTGGCCGAGACCTGGTACGACGGCATCGACAGCGACTGCGACGGCGCGAGCGACTACGACCAAGACGGCGACGGCTATGACTCCGACGCCTACAGCGGCACCGACTGCGACGACACGATCTCGGGGGTCAACCCCGGTGCCTCCACCGACGACGCCACCACCAACCACCTCGTCGACGACGACTGCGACGGCTACATCGACGAGAACTCGGTGGGCATGGGCTCCCTGATCATCTCCGAGCTGTCCAAGGCCGCCACCGCGGGCAGCAGCGGGTCCTATACGGTCAACCGCTACGCCAACTGGTTCGAGATCTACAACACCGAGTCCTTCGACATCGCGCTGGACAACGCCACCTTCCGCACCTGCTTCGAGTACGGCACGTCCTACGGTGGCGGTTTCCCCGGCGGCACGCCCGACTGGGACGCCTGTGATTGGGAGGCCCCCTCCACAGAGGTGCCCGAGTGGTTCGCCGTCTCCCCGGATGCTGGCCTGGTCATCGCGGCGGGTGGCTACCTCACCTTCTGCGCCGACGACTCGGTCTTCGACGATGCCACCGACTGCGACTACGTCTGGACTGACACCGCGACCTGGACGGGGCAGCTGAGCGGCGGCCGGCCCTATGCCGCGGACCACTACCTCTACCTCGATCAGAACGGCATGATCGGTGTGTACTTCGCGGGCACCTTCAGCGATGAGATCGGCTGGACCTACCCCGACAGCGGCTCGCCTGACTGGCCTTACTCCCAGCGCTACACCATGGTCCTGGGCAGCGGCTCCCACGACAGCACCAGCAACGACGATCCGAGCAACTGGTGCGACGCGGACTCCACCGACATCTGGGCCAGCGTCCCCATCGACAACTACGGTGCTCCCAGCGCGGCGAACGCGGGCTGCCCCTAGACCCCGTTGTCGATCGTGTCCGGAGAAGGCTGCTCGACCAGCGGCCCGGCTCGGGTCGACCACCCATGAGCAGCTTTCCCATTCGGTCCGGGCAGCGGGTGCTCTTCGCGGGCGACTCCATCACCGATGCCGACCGGTCGGTCTTCCCGCCTTTGGGCCAGGGCTGGGTACAGCGCTTCGCGGACATCGTGCGCTTCCACCACCCGGAGCGGGCGATCTCCTGGGTCAACCGGGGCGTGGGTGGGGACATCGTGCGGGACCTCGGCCAGCGTTGGGCCAGGGATGTGCTGGGGGAGCGCCCGGACTGGCTGCTGGTGATGATCGGCATCAACGACTGCGTGGGGATGATGGACTGGCCGGCCGACGAGATGGTGGACCGCTATCGCACCGAGCTGGGTAGGCTGCTGGCCACCGCGGTCGCCGAGCTTCGGCCGCGGCTGGTGCTGTTGGACCCCTTCTACGTGGCCACCCCCGCAGGCCCTTGGGCGGCGTCCCCGGAGCAGGTCGCCGTGCTGCGGCGGCTGGTGCGCTACCAGCTCGTGGTGGCCGAGCTCGCCCAGCGCCTTGGCGCGTTGCACCTGCGCACCCAGCACATGTTCGCCCGGCAGCTGGCCCACAGCCCGCCCCTCGAGCTGGCCCCCGAGCCGGTGCATCCTCACCCCAGCGGCCACTGCCTCATCGCCCTCGAGCTGTACCGGGTGTTGTGCGGGGCGCGGTCTGTGCCGCGAGCCAGGTTATAGGCTGGTATCCTGCGCCCCACACCGCTCGGAGGTCCCATGCGCCGCGTCCTGTTCCCCGCCTGCCTGCTCCTGGCCGCTCTGGCCTGCAACCCCAACAAGGTGGGTGAGGACACCGCGCCGCCCGAAGGCGACACCGACACCGACACCGACGCCGACACCGACTCGGACACCGACGCCGACAGCGACGCCGACAGCGACGCCGACAGCGACGCCGACGCCGACGCCGACGCCGACAGCGACGCCGACACCGATCCCATCGGTGACTACTATGTCGGCGACTTCGAGGTCTCGGTGGCCGAGTCCAACCTGCTCAACATGGAAGACACCTGCCTGGGCACCGTCGAGCTGTGGCACAGCACCGACCAGGATCCCCCCTTCCAGGGCGAGTTCGAGTGTGACTTCCAGGGGCACATGTCCTGGTTCGGCACCCAGCTGGGTGAGCTCGAGGCCAGCGGCGAGGATGTGCTCGATGGCCTGCTCTACATGGAGATCCCCCACATGGGCACCTACGACGTGCCCTGGGAAGGCACCTTCGAGGGCGACACCATCCTGGGCACCGGCGCCTACGCCGAGACCATGGAGTACCACGGCTACAAGCTCGTGATCGATGTATCCATGGAGTTCGAGGCGGTGCTGGAGCTCTAACCACGCTGGGGGACGCGCCGTGGCACTCCGTCGCCGCTACCGGGCCCTGCTTGGCCTCGCCGTGGGCTTGGGCTTGCTGGTGGCTCTCGAGCTGGGGCTGCGGGTGCTGAACGGGGCTCCGGACAGCCCGCAGCCCTTCCTTCGTGCTCGCTGGAGCGTGGATGGGCCAGCCTTCGTGCTCGAGGGTGATCGCGTTGTGCCCGACTTCCAGGGTTCCGACCGGGTGCCCGCCTTTCCCCGGGAGCCGAGGACGGGGAAACCCCGCGTCTTCGTTCTCGGTGGCTCGTCCATCCGCGGAGGAAGCCGTGTGCCCATCCGGCACGAGGCCCCCGGCCGACTGGCTGCGGCCCTGACGTCTACCGGTCGGCCTGTGGAGGTGATCAACCTCGGGCGGCCGGGCCTGGACAGCCACCACACTGTGGAGATCCTGCGCCAGTCCCTGGCCTTCGGGCCCGACCTCATCGTGATCTACATGGGGCACAACGACCTGGGCAACGCTGTGCTCGAGGACCGCTACGGCACGGTGAGCGCGTCGCTGGCGGTGCGCTTGCGCCTGGCGCTGGGACGGCTGGCCACCTACGCGCTGCTGCGCGACGCCCTCGAGCCAGGCGCTGGCAACAGCGGGGTGCCGGGGGCCTTCGAGGACCCCGCAGTGGAGGCCTGGCAGCGGGGGGTTCGGCTGGGCGTGGGCAGAGCCTGCGGTCCCGACGATCCCCGGCGTGCACTGGCGGCTCGGGACCTGCGGTCCAACCTCGAGGCCATGGCGGCCCTCGCTCTGGACGCGGGTGCCGGTGTGGTGATGGTGACCCCGGTCTCCAACTGGGTCAGCGCCGGTCCGGTGGGTCGAAGCTGCCCCGAGCTTCTCCCGGCTGCCGCAGCGGGCGGCGACGCAGGGGGGACTGCGACCCTCGCGGAAGCGGAGCTCGAGGACGCGCTGTCGCGTCGGCCCGGTTGCCCCGAGCTGCTCTTCGAGCGCGGCCTTCTGCGCTCGAAGCGGGGCGACCCGGGAGCCTACGACGATCTTCGGGCGGCAATGGAGGGCGACGTGCTGCCCCTGCGGGCCACCCGCACCATGACTGACGCTGTGAGGGCAGCCGCGTCGTCGTCGGGTGCAGCGCTGTTGGACCTCGAGGCCCAGGCCGAGGCCGAGCACGGCGCACCACCCCCGAGTTGGTTCGTGGACGTGGTGCACCTGAGCGCCCACGGGCACCTCGCCCTGGCCGCGGCCCTCGAGCCGGTGGTGGCCGGGCAGCTGGGGCTGTAGCTCGAGAGGTCGTGGGCGCTAGTAGTCGGCCACAGGGATTCTGACCGATCCCGAGATGTTCCGCGAATCGA
>CAZHIK010000400.1:5781-8048 GCA_964532635.1 uncultured Enterobacterales bacterium | reverse complement strand
CGTTCAAGGGCGTGTGGGGCTACCACCCGCTGCTGGTTTCGCTTGCGAATACGGCGGAGCCCCTGTTCCTCGTGAACCGGGAGGGGAACCGCAACTCGCATGAGGGAGCTGCTCCCTGGCTGGCCGCCGCGATCGAACTGTGTCGCAGGGCGGGATTCGAGGACATCCTGCTACGCGGCGACACCGACTTCTCCCAGACACGCTTCTTGGATGGCTGGGACGCGGACGGCGTGCACTTCGTCTTCGGCTACGACGCCGCGCCGAACTCGAAGAAGCGGGCGGGGGAGATGGACGAGGAGTTCGGCGTGCTGGTGCGACGGGCGAAGCGGGCCTTCGTGCCAGAGGACCGGCAGCGTGCTCGCCAGCCACGGGTGAAAGAACAGTTCGTCCGAGACAGAGAGTTCGAGAACATCAGGCTCCGCTCCGAGGACATCGCGGAGTTCGACTACAGCCCCTCGAGGTGCAGGAAGACCTACCGCATGGTCGTGCTGCGCAAGAACCTCTCGGTCGAGCGTGGCGAGACCGTGCTCTTCGATGATGTCCGGTACTTCTTCTACATCACCAACGACCCGGACCTCACGCCCGAGCAGGTCGTCTTCGAGTCCAACGACCGCTGCGACCAGGAGAACCTGATCGAGCAGCTGAAGAACGGCGTCCGGGCCCTGCACGCGCCGCTGAACACGCTGAACGCCAACTGGGCCTACATGGTCATGGCCTCGTTGGCTTGGAGCATCAAAGCCTGGATGGCCATGGCCCTGCCGGTCGTGCCGCGCTGGCGAGCGAAGCACGAGGCCGAGCGCAGGGCGTGGCTGCGCATGGACTTCCGCACGTTCCGAGAGGCCGTCATCGCCGTGCCCGTCCAGATCCTGCGGTCCGCCAGGCGCAGGATCTGGCGCATCCTGGCCTGGCGCCCCCAGCTCCCGGTCTTCTTCCGCCTCGTCGGCGCGACGTGACGCGTGCCCGTGCACCGGCAATGGGGCCGATGCACGGGCGAACACGAAACCACCGGCACCGACGAGGAAGCCATGAACACCCACATCGATGAATCACCACCGGCGACAGCCGGCGGGGACAGGTTCAGTGCAAGACGTCGGCGGCACAAGCATGCGCGGCTCTGCCGCGCTGCGCTTGTTTAGGGACTAGTTGTTCACTGCTCGAGCCTAATGATCCCGGGGGGGCCATAGCCTGGCAGTGCTTGCGCCAGGCCATGTCGGCCGGCGCGGGAGGAAGCGCATGACCCGAAGCCTCACCCTGTTCATGTTGGTCGGCTGCGCGCCCGGGCTCTTCCCGGCCTGCAGCGACGAGCCCGAGCCCCCCATCACCGACGACACCGGCGACTGCTATCTGAGCATCGACGAGGTCTGGCCCGCCGACGGCGCTGTGGACGCCTACTACCGGTCGGACATCGAGTGGGAGCTGAGCGATCCCGACACCGAGATGACCCCCATCTTCACCGTCTGGGCGGGCTCCACCGAGGTGGCGGGCGACACTTGGCTCTCCGGCGACGAGGAGACCGTCTACTTCACCCCGGCCGAGCCCTTCGAGCCGGTGACCGCGCACACCGTCGTGCTGACAACCTGCCGCGGAGAGGCCGAGACCGCGTTCACCACCTCCGAGCTGGGCCTGCCTCTCGAGGTGGACATCGTGGGCAAGACCTGGTCTGTGGACCTGGAACAAGGCCGCGTCGTGAAGCCCGAAGGCGTAGGCGACATCATCTTCGAGCTGGGGGTGCCCCCGGTGCTGGTGGAAGTCCAGGAGGCCGACGGCAGCCTCGAGCTGATGGGCGCCCTGGCCCTGGACGACGGCACCCAGGACCCCTGCTCCCCGACCATCCCCTTCCCCAGCGCCGACTTCTCGGAGGAGCCCTTTTTCCAGGTGCCGGCCTCCCTGGTCACCCTGGAGGTGATGGACGTGGTGCTGCCCGTGCACGAGTTCGTGCTCAAAGGCACCGTGGCGCCGGACGGCAGCTGGTTCGGCGGCGCTGTGATCGGAGGCGAGCTGGACGCCCGCGACATCGTGGACGTGATCGACGAGGTGGACACCCCCGAGGACCTCTGCAACCTCACCGCCAGCTTCGGCGCCCCCTGCCAGCCCTGCAGCTCGGACGGCGAGGAATACTGCCTCGAGGTGCTGGTGGACCGCCTGATCGGCGAAGAGGTGGACCTGGACCTGGTGGAGATCACCGAGCCAGACTGCGAGGACTAGGAGCCGAGGCCCTCGCGACAGGCCATTCCGGCCCCAGATGAATCATCTGGACGGGCTGTGGC
>CAZHIK010000400.1:0-5556 GCA_964532635.1 uncultured Enterobacterales bacterium | reverse complement strand
TGTCGGCCCTCGCGACAGGCCATTCCGGCCTCAGATGAATCATCTGGACGAGCTGGGGCCTCTGTCGGCCCTCGCGACAGGCCATTCCGGCCTCAGATGAATCATCTGGACGAGCTGTGGCCTCTCAGGGATCCGGGGCCTGGACCGGTTCAGCAGGCGCCTCCCAGAAGCCCGGATCCAGGTCGATCTCGAGAAGACCCTCGCCGAACAAGCCGCCGTCGTAGATGACCATGCCGCCGCAGCCGTTCCCGTGCAGCCAGACGGGATCGAGCTCGGCGTCGATGGTTCGGGCCAGCGAGAGCCAGGTCTCGCGGTGGAACCAGCACATCCCCACCAGCTGCACGAAGCGCCCTTCCACCATGAAGCCGAGGGTGGGGAGCTTGTGGCCCGTGCAGGAACGCAGCGCGCCGTTGAAGTAGAGACTCTTCATGCGGGCGGCGGGCTGGTCCACGTCCATGACGTACACCCTCAGGCGGTCCCAGCGACCCTCCATGTCCTCGGAACGAAGACCGGTGGCGGGTACCGACAGCACCAGGCGCCGCCCCTCCGCGGCCGCGCGCTGCCGCTCCAGGGTGGGGAGCAGGGCCGGTGGATACCACTCCACCTGCAGCCCTGAGAGATGGAAGGCGCGCCGCGCCGGATCGCCTGTGACCCCCGGAAACAGCTCGGGATCGTCGCAGCGGCCCGCCCCTCCCGGAGAGAGGTGGGCCGGCCCCACCGACACGGTGGCCTGGCCGACCATCGAGGAGGCCCCCATCAACCTGCGGACAACCGCAACGACCTCCAAGCCAGCCTCCGGCGGCTCCTCGGCCATCGCCTGGCAGCCCACCCCAGCGGCGGCGACACCCACGCCAGCCTCCGGCGGCTCCTCGGCCATCGCCTGGCAGCCCACCCCAGCGGCGGCGACACCCACAACGGCCAGACCTCGGCGGAGAGCGTCCATCACCGGGATATCCTACCCCATGTTCCGCCCCCAGCTCCCCCTGCTCGCCTTCGCGCTGCTCGCCTGCAACCCGCCCGAGAAGGGCGTGGACGAGGTGCTCATGGACAAGCGCTTCGCACGCCTGGGATCGGCTCGGCTGAAGGGCGAGGTGACCGAGGAGAGCCCGGTGGGCGAGATCCTGATGTTCGGTCCCAGCCGCGAAGGCAGCGATCAGCGCTCGTTGGTGCTCTCCGACGGCACCGGCAGCGTCAACATCAGCTACGACACCCTCGATGCCGACGGTCCTGTGGCCGTGGGCGAGCGCGTCGGGGCCGACATCCAGCTGATCGTGCCGGTGCAGCTGGGCACGCCGAGCATGGACCAGGAGTCGGTGGCCGTCGCCACCAAGGTCTGGCACCTGAGCGACGAAGAGTAGGCGCTACTCCGCGGGCCGGAACAGCGTCTCCCACATGGGGAAGGCGCCCACGGGGATGAGATCGAACTCGATCAGCCCGGCCTTCACCAGGGGCAGCTCCGCCAGGATGGCCTTGGCCTCGTCGAGGTCGAAGCACTCCATGGAGATCACCACGCCGGGGTGATCCTGGCGGAACAGGATCTCGCGGAACAAGCCCTGCTTGTACAGCTGCCAGGCGTGGCGGGACTCGGCCTCGAAGTGGGGCGCCATCTGCTCGAGGGTCACCCCGGGCAGCAGGCGATCGATGGCGAGGATGCGGACGGTACGGCGCTCGGACACTGGGCTCTCCGGGATCGGGGGTTCGGGCCCGAAGCGTAACGCCCTGCTGCGATCCTAGGCGCGACGACGGCGCAGGATGCCGATGCATCCCGCCATCAGCAGCAGCGCCCAGGGCGCCCGAGCCGGGCCCGAGGCGCAGCCGCAGCCTTCGTCGATCACCACGCCATCGCCCGGGTCGTCCGGGTCGTCGGGATCGTCCCCGCCGGTGTCGTCCTGGGGATCGTCGGGATCGCCCGTGTCATCGGTGGGATCGTCACAGCCGCCGTCCACGCCGTCGCAGTCCTCGTCCACGCCGTCGCAGTCCTCGTCCACCGCGTCGGGGTTGATGCTGGGATCGCCGTCGTCGCAGTCACCCTCGGCCGGGGTGAAGCCGTCGCCGTCCTCGTCCACCAGGTCGCGGTCGTAGACGCCGATGGTCCAGGTGTCGTAGAGATCACCGTCCTTGGTGTAGACGTTGCCCTCGATGTAGCTGCCGGCCACCCGCACCTCGACGAAGTGCTTGATGACCGCGGCCTCGGCACGCCACCATCCGAGCTCGTAGTCTTCGACGCCGTCGCGGAACCAGGAGATGACCTCGATGAGCCACTCGTTGTCCTCGAGCCACTGGCCGACGGTCTCGGTCTCGCCCATCCCGAGATAGCCGACGATGTCACCGAGGCCATCGACGAAGTCCTCGGGGGAGCCCGGCGCTCCGCCGCCCCCCGCCACGACGTAGAGCACGCCGCCGGTCTGGGTGGGGTCGGTGCGCTCGTAGTGGTGGTCGTGGCCATTGAAGACCAGGTCCACGCCGTAGCGCTCGAAGAGCGGGCAGAGGTAGGTGCGCGGCGGCTCCCAGTCCTCGGAGTCGAAGACACCGTGGGCGCCGGAGGTGTAGGGCGGGTCGTGGAAGGCCACCACGATGTGCAGCAGGGCGGGATCGGTGTCCGCGGCCGACAGCTCGCCCTCGAGCCAGGTGTGCTGCTCGGAGCCGGTGACGAAGTCCTCGTTGGTGTCCACCACGATGAAGCGAGTGTTGCCGAAGGTGAAGGCGTACCAGTTCTCGGTGGCCGAAGAGGACTCGGGCAGGTTGAAGAACTGCACGTAGTAGGAGTCGTTCTCCACGTCGTCGTGGTTGCCCGCCACCGGGTACAGCGGAGCCTCGGCCAACAGCCGCTCCTCGATCTCGAAGAACTCCCCCCACTGGGCGTAGTCGCCGCCATCCTCCACCAGATCGCCGGTGTTGATGTACATGTCGGGGGCCCCGATGACGCTGCGGACGCGGTCGATGACCGCCTGGTGCTCGTCGCCGTCAGTGCGGGTGTCGCCCACCACCACGAAGGTGAACGGCTGCTCGTCCTGGGGCGCAGTCGCGAAGCTGGACAGTCGCGAGGTCTCGCCGTCGGCGCTGACCTCGTAGTGGTAGACGGTACCGGGCAGCAGCCCCGTGAGCTCCACCTCGTGGAAGGTGGACGCTGTACCGCTGGTGGCGGTGCTGCCCAGGGACGAGGTGGTGCCGTAGCTGACCTCGCCCGTGGAGCTGCCCGAGGACTGCCAGCTCACCACGATGGAACTCTGGGTGGGGTTTTGCAGGTAGGGGCCCTTGTCGAAGCCGGCATGGGTGACACCAGCGGAGAGGGCGAGCGCGATGGAAGCGTGGGCGAGCACGGTGGCCTCCAGGACAGAGCGACGGCCCAGCCTACCACGGGCGACCACACACACGCCCAGCCCTGGGCTAGCGCCGCTCCACGGCCTCTGCGGGCAGCACCAGCCGGGTGCGCCTACTGCGGCTGGGATCCTTTTCGATGATGCTGGTGGGCAGGCCGTGCCGCGCGAAGAGACGCCTTGCGTTGTAGATGGCGGTGTTCAGCGCCGTGCGCGAACGCCGCCCGGCGCTGGGGCCCCACAGGGCCTCTTCGAGCTTCGCATCGGGCACCCACTCCCCCGGGGTTTCCGCCAGGGCCCACAGCAGCAGGAAGCTCTGGCCCGCGGGCTCCACCCAGCTGATACCCCCGTGCTCCACCCGCACCAGCCCGTCCTCACCGTCCCAAGCCAGCACCAGGCGCAAGGCCGGCGGCGAGACGTCCGCCTGGGTGTGGTCGCAGGCGGCCCGCGCAGCGCGCTCCACCGCCGGATGATGTCCACGCACCACCCAGGCCCCCATGCCGCCCAGCTGCACTCGGCTGCCCTCCCCCAGCGCGCGCCAGCCCTTCACCCGCCGGCCGTCCACGCTGGTGCCGTTGCGGGAGCCCAGATCCCGCAGGAAGAAGCCTCGGCCCCGTCGCTCGATCACGGCGTGGTGGGCGCTGATGCGCTCGTTGTCCAGCACCAAGCCGTTGCCGGGATCGCGACCGATGGTCAGCAGGCGGGAGAAGCGCACTCGCCGCGGCCCCTCGACCTCCTCGAGCACCAGCCGCGCAATCCCACCACTGCCGCTGGCGGTGGTGACCGCCTGGGGCTCCTGGGGCTCCGCGAGGCCCACCTGCCAGGTGGTTCCGCCACCGAAGCGCAGCCGGTCCCCGGGCCGGAGGCGCTGACGCCCCTCCACGGTGACATCGTTCACCTTGGTGCCGTTCTTGGAGCCCAGGTCCCGCACCCACCAGCCCCGCTCGTCCCGCTCCAGGACCGCGTGGTGCCGGCTGACGCCGTCGTGGGCCAGCACGAGGCCGTTTGTGGGGTGCCGCCCGACACCGAGCGCCGCGCCCACCTCGACCCGGGACCGCCCATGGGCGTCACTTCCGTCCAGGGCCTCGAGAAACATGGGCAAGGACAGCCTCCACGCATGGAAGCATAGTCCACCGCCCCTCGGGTATGGGATGCTCCACGGACAACCATGAGCCACGATCCCAGCCCCCCCAGCCTCTGCGACGGCCGCTACCGGCTGGTGGAGCCCCTTGGCCAGGGGGGCAGCGCAACGGTCTGGCGGGCCTGGGACAGCCTGCTCGAGGTCGAGCGCGCCATCAAGCTGCTGGCGGACGACAAGCTGGCGGACAGCGCCGCCCGCGCGCGTTTCCTCACCGAGGCCCGCACCATGGCCGGGCTGGGTCACCCCCACGTGATCCGGGTCCACGACATGGGCCAGGACGGCGATCGGGTCTTCATGGTGATGGAGTTGGCCACCGGCGGCAGCCTCTGGGCCTGGGTGCAGCACCACGGGCCCATGCCCCCGCGCCTGGCCATCGAGCTGTTGATCCCCGTGGCCCGCGCCTTGGAAGCCACCCACCAGGCCGGGATCGTGCACCGGGATGTCAAGCCCCAGAACATCCTGCTGGACGCCGAGGGCAGCCCCTGCATCGGGGACTTCGGCATCGCCCGCGCCGCCAGCAACGACGAAGCCCTCACCCGCACGGGGACCTCACTGGGGACCTGGAGCTTCATGGCCCCCGAGCAGCGACGCGACGCCCGCAGCGTGGACGCCCGCGCCGACGTCTACGCCCTGGGCGCCAGCCTCTGGGCCCTGCTGGCGGCCGAGGTGCCAGTGGACCTGTTCGCGTGGGGCGTGGAAGAGAGCCGGGAGGCCGAGTGGCCCCCGGCCCTGCTGGCTCTGATCCGCCGCGCCACCCACTTCGAGCCCGCTGAGCGTCACGCCTCCATGGCCGAAATGGCCGACGCCCTCGAGGCCCTGCTCCCGGAGCCCCCCCCAGGCCCCACCGACACCCCGGCCCGGCCACGATCCGCCCCCGCACCCCGCCAGGCCCTCGCCCCCACCCGCACCGCCGTCACCGCCGAGGCCCCACGCCGCCCCCGCTTGCCCATCGTCATCGCCGCCCTGGCCCTCCCCACCATCACAGCCCTCGCCTGGTGGACCCTCCGCGAGCCCCCGCCGCCGAGCGCCGAGCCAAAGATCGTAGAACCACCGATCACCGATCCCGATCCCAAGCGCTCGGAAACGTCCCTCGACAGC
>CAZHIK010000399.1:0-8063 GCA_964532635.1 uncultured Enterobacterales bacterium | reverse complement strand
GTCGATGCCAGCGCAGCCTCGACCGGGCGGGAGATACCTCGCTCCACGTCCTCCGCGCTCGCTCCGAGCCATTCCCACTCGATCTCCACCATCCTGGAGTGCACTGGGGTCTCCCAGAGGCGACTCAGCTTGCTGCAGCTCAGGGCGCTGATTGCGGAGAAGAGGACGAGTCGTCTCATGAGCCTCCCCCACCCGGCCTTGGCGGCCGATGCTCGAGGCCCTGCCCGGGTGGCGGTGGAGGCGGCTCACCCTCACCCTGTACGTGGTGCCAGTAGCCGTGGTCCTGCAGGTGTTGACGCAGGGCGGGGTCCGGGGCCGCAGCGGCGTCGGGCAGGGCGTCGGCGCTCTGGGCGAGGCGTTCCTCGACGAAGGCGTCCAAGCGCTCGCGCAGCTGGGCGGCGAGGCCCTCCTCTGCACCTCGGGCGATGTCCTGGTGCTCCATGGGGTCGGACTCGAGGTCGAAGAGCAGGTAGCCAGCGCCCGGTGCTCCCTGGCGAGGCCTTCCGGCCCTTGGCCCGCCGCTGCCCGGGTGGAAGCGGATGAGCTTGTGGTTCCCCGAGCGCAGCGCCATGTTGCGCTGGTCGTTGACGTGGAAGACATCCCGGGGTTCGTAGCTGCCCTCGGCCAGGCCCATCAGGGACAGCAGGGGCTGGCCCATCATGGTGGCGTCGAGGGTGGCGCCGGCTCGGGCCAGGATGCTTGGGGCCAGATCCAGCTGCTGTACGGTGGTGCTCACCCGCTGGCCGGGCTGGGGGGCCGAGGGGTCCGCCCAGACCAGGGGGATCTGCAGGTCGGGCTCGTTCAGCGTGCCGTGCTGGAAGCGGCCGTTCTCCCCCAGGTGGTGGCCGTGGGGCGAGGTGAGGATCACCACGGTGCGCTCGGCCAGGCCGCTGGCGTCCAGAGCGGCCATCACCTCGGCCAGGCCCCGGTCGTAGTCGGACACCACGCCGTCGTAGGCCTGGGTGATCAGCTCGTGGGGCGCGAAGTCGCCCGAAGGCTTGCCCAGACAGCGCTGCAGCTCACCCACCGCGAGGGAGCCCCGGTTGGAGCGGCCGCCGGTGATGTGGCGACAGCGCTCCTCGGCGCCGGGGTAGTCGCCGAGGTCGTCGGTGGTGGCGATGAACTGGAAGTCGATGTCGTGCACGAAGGCCAGGAAGGGCTCGGGGGGCGCGGCTGCCAGCCAGCTCGCCAGGTCGGTGGTGATGCCCGGGGCCATGGGCTCGGCACCGGGAGCGTCCACCACGTGCTGGAAGCGGCTGCCTACGGTGCGCTCCATGGTGCCGGCGTTGCCCCCCAGGAAGGCGAAGGTCTCGTAGCCGTACAGGGCGAGCACCTCGGGGAAGCTGTGGCCTGGACCCATCCAACCCAGCATGGTGGAGTCGGCGGTGGGCAGCACCGGATAGCGGCCAGTCAGGATGGTGGCCAGGGCGGGCATGGTCCAGCCCGCCTGGCTGTAGCTGGCCTCGAAGCTCACCCCACGCTCAGCCAGGGCGGCCATGGTGGGGGCCACGGGGGCGCCATCCCGCTGGGCGCCGATGCGGTCGGCCCGCAGCGAGTCGGGCACCAGCACCAGGAAGTTGGGCTGCTCGAGGATCGCCTGGGGCACCGGGGGTGGAGCCTCGACGGGTGCGCTGGGATCGGGCTCGCAGCTCCCGAGCAGCAGCGCGGCTGCCGTCGCCCAAAGGCCGGCTCGCAGGGGAACCATCTACTCGAGTACCCGGATCTCGGCGCTGCGACGCTTGGCCTTGCGGCGGTGCTTGCCGGGAACATCCCCGATGTGCCGCATGGCGGGGCCCACCGGCTCGGCGAGTACCCAGCTGCGATCCTCGTGCTTCAACGTGTCCTGGCCGTCCTCGGGCTCGAGTCCCAGGCCCACGAAGGCGTGACCCTTGATGTAGACCATCGCCACAGGCAGCTCGGGCCAAGCCTGGTGCACGAGCGCCAGGAACAGGGCGGACTTGGAGTCGCAGTCACCTCGGTTTCGCCCGATCAATGACAAGGGTCGGCGGTAGCGGTCGCGCTGCAGAGAGCGCTTCTCGTAGGGGATGCTCTGCACGTAGCCCAGGGCCAGGTCGGCGAAGGCGGCCGGGTCGTCCCCGGGGCCGCCCAGGGCCTGGACCAGGGGGGCCAGGTCGTCGGCGTAGTCCTGCACGTGGCGCAGGTGGTCGGGGACGACGGCCCCGTCGATCATCGTGAAGCCGTGGTCGGCGAGGTACTCCTGGGTGGCCTGATCCCGCACCTCGGCGGCCTCGGCCAGGGCCTCCTTGATCTTGTCACGGCTCTTGCCCGAGGCGCTGATGTGCACGGCGCCGCCCTGTGCGCTCACCGAGATGTCGGGGCCCTTGCGGTCCCGGGCCCAGCGGCGCACCTCGCGCACGATGTACTGGTTGGCGTCGGCGGTCTGAAAACGCAGCGGCTCGTCGAGGTCCGCCTTGACCTCAGCGGCTGGCAGCTCGAACTGCGCCCGGTGGCGCTCACTGTCGGCGTCGGCCCAGCGCACGTCGAAGGCCCAGGTGCCGCCCCCCTTGTCGATCTCGAACTTGTTCTGCTCGGCGAAGCTGGGAGCGGCCAGCAGGGCGGTGAGGATCAGGGTGTAGGGCATGGCCTGGAACCTGGCTCGAGGGGGAGCGTCAGCCTATCGCGGCGGGTCGGACGGGTCGGGGAGCCGCAGCCGGAACACCGCATCGATGCTACCGGCGTACAGGTAGTCGTCGGTGGCCAGCAGCGCGGTCACCGGCGGGCGGAGGCAACCCTTCGTCGGCTCGGGGCCCGTTGCGGGACAGTGCTCGCCCCAGCGGTCGTGCTCATCGAGAAACGCCCGGTAGTAGCTCCCGTCGGGCCAAGTGAAGCCCGGGGCCGCGTGCTGCCAGGAACGGGACGCTTCGTCGAGGCGGAACACGCCGTGGCTCGCCTTGGGCTGGTAGCCGTCGCTCTCCCTGTTGGCGGCCCAGATGGTGCCGCCGGGGCCTTGGGTGATGCGGTGGAAGCCGCCCCAGGTTCGGCCACGCACGTCGCGGAATGGGTTGTGAATGAGCTCGAAGGTCTGGTCGCTCGGGTCCGCGACGTAGACCTGGCCGCTGCGTGTGGCAGCGAACAGGCGGTCTCGCTGGTCGAGGAACAGCATGTCGACTGGGCGGGGTTCGTCCAGCGCGGCCCAGCCGGGGTGGGGCGTGGGCTCGCCGTCCCCGAGCTCCGCGGGGCCTTTTCCGAGCACCCAGATCCGTCCCTGGCTCTCGAAGGCGTAGTCGAAGCGCCAGGCGGTGCCGATCTCGTGGCGCTGGAAGCTCGCCCCCCCGTCGTCGCTGGACCACAGGTCGTGCAGCTCTGGGTCGTCGCCGGTTCGTATCACGTGACGCGGGACCACTCAGAGCCGGCCCGAGGGGAGCAGCGCCAGCTCCAGCAGCTCGTCTCCTGGCAACCCCAGGGGCTGCCAGGGGCCCTCGGGTGAGAGGCCGCGGAACAGCTCGATGGGCAGGTCACCTTGGTTTCTGGGTTCCCGGTCCTTCAGGAGACCTCCGGCGTGCAGCTCGAAGCCGCCGTCGGGCTTCTGCACCAGGCGGGGATTGAGCGTGGGCAGGGGCTGTGCGACCTCCGGCACCTTGACCCAGTGGGCCCCCTGGTCCGAGGAGTAGTGGCGGTCGTCGTTGCCCTGTACAGCCAGCAGCTGGCCTCCACCGAGGTCTCCCAGCCAGCGGACGTGGTTGCCCCGCCGCGCCCGTGGAGCATCGCGGTCCGGGCTGTGATCCGGCAGCGGGATCCATTCCCATGCGCCCACGTCTGCGGGCTCCTCGGGGGGCGCCTCGCCGAGGGAGACCGAGGCTTGCGCGCTGGGGGCCGGCTCGAAGCTGGTGGCCTGGACCGTGACGGTCAGCTCGCCAGCGCGCAGCTGCTCGGCACCGAGCACGGGCAGATCGCCCCCCACCGGCTCCCCGTTCATGGACCACGACCAGCTCAGCTCGACCGACCCGCCGTCGGGATCGTGGCTGGAGACATCGGCGACGGCTCCCGCCTCGCCCGCCCGCTGGGGGGCCTCGATGCGCACCGACAGCTGCGGTGGTGCGTCGGCGATGAACAGCTCGGCCTTGGCGATGGGGTCGTCGCCGCCCGGCTCGAAGACCTGCACCTTCCAGCACTCGCTCTTGGTGGTCAGGGACGCGGACACCCGGTGGTCCGCCGGGACGGGTGAGTGGATATTGCTGCTGGACCAGCGGTAGTCGAAGCCCGCGGGATCCATGGGTTGGCCATCTGCACTCAGCACCCGCACCTCGAAGTCCTGGGTGCTGTCGGGGTTCGGGGGCTCGAAGAGCAGCGTGGGCCCGGAGCAGGCCGCGCACAGCAACACCAGGGAAAGGGGCCTAGGGAAGATCATCGAAGATCGCCTCGAGGTCGATCACCGCCGGCTCCGCACTGGGGGCGGGGGTGCCGGTCTCGGGGGCCACGAACACCCGCAGCTCGCCGCTGGCGTGGTCCATCACCACCGAGTGGGCGGTGGCTTCCCAGCTCACCGACTCGATCAGAGCGCGTCCGCCCTCGGCATCCATGCCGCCGCCGCTCAACGCGTCCTCCAGGCCCGCCCGCAGGGTGTCCAGGCGCTGGGTGGAGTCGTTGTCGTCGGGCGGTTCGCTGCGCTCGAGGTAGTGGTTGGTGCACGCGATGGCGTCGTCGGTCCCCAGCTCGGGGTCGAAGCCCGGCTGGCGGACCGTGACCTGCCCGTCCTCGTGGTCGGTGTTGCCGTCGAACTCGAAGACCACGGCCCCGGCGCCTCCCCCGCGCCCGGTGGGGAAGCTCAGGTGCAGGTTGTTGCCCGCCCGCTGGGGGGCGGCTTCGAGGGCGGCTTCGGCGTCACCCACCACGTCGCCGGACCCCCAAGTAGCCACCAGGGCGCCGCGGGTGGCGAGCATACGGGGGTGGACGCCGGTGGCCTGGCTGGCGCTCAGGGCTTCCCAGATGTTGTGCATGGTGATGCCCACGCCTTCCTCGGAGAAGCAGGTGATGCAGCCCGCCAGGCCGGGAGTGGTGAGGGAAGCGAAGCGGGCGCCTCCTTCTTCCTCGCTGCTGTAGACCTTGAGCACGTGCTGCTCCAGGAAGCGCCCCCCCGGATCGATGGCCCAGTCGAAGTTGCGGCCGTGGATCGTCTCGCCCGTGCCGGTGGCCTCGCCCCAGGCTGTGAAGCTCGAGCAGCCGTAGTCAGCGAGGATGTTGGCCGCGAGCAGGTCGGTGTAGGTCACTGCGCGGGCGCCCTCGGCGTCGGGCTCGAGGTACTCGCTCTCGATCCAGAGATCTTCTTCGGTGCAGTGGTCCAGGGCTCCCTGCCACATGGCCTCGAGCTCCCGCGCGTCGTCCTCCGGCAGGGTGAAGGCGTTCTCCACCAGGGCCAGCACCATGGAGTAGGGCACTCCGTAGTCGGCCACGAGGTACTCGAGCACGTAGTCCCGCAGCAGGTCGGGCATCTGGTCGCAGTACAGGGCGCCTTCGGCGTAGCCGATCTCCTCACGGGTTCCCCAGAGCTCGACGACCTCGAGACCGTCCACCTCGGTGATGCGGCCGTGCAGGCCCTCGGGGGCGGTGTCGGCGGTGTCGGTGTCGGTGGTGCAGCCGATGGCGAACAGGGGCAGGAGGGCGAGGGAGCGCATGGACACCTGGGACGTCGGGGAGGGAGAGGCTATCGTCTCACAGGTCGGTGGCGCCGCGGCGCCCCAGCCCCGCGGAGTCCTGGATGAACCCAACGAGCGCGAGCCCCTGGTTGGCCTGCCTGCTGGTGCTGACCAGCGCATGCTCCGAGCACCCCCACCTGGTCTTCGAGCTCCAGGGTGCTGCACCCTCCAGTGCCCAACTGCTGCGCTTCGCGGCCCTGGTGGGCGCCAGCCCCGACCGCGATCACCGGGCCGTCACGCGCGATGATCGGCTCGCCATGCGCCTGCGTGAGCCCCTCGACGAAGAGGAGCAGGAGACGCTGCTGCGCCTGTCTCGGCGCATGAGCGCCGAGCTGGCCCTCGACGGCGAGCCGGAGTTCACCGTGGAGATCACCACCTCCGAAAGCAGCTACGGGCCATGGGAGTTGATCCTGCAGCCCGATGAAGCCGACGCGGACATCCACACCGGTGACTACGAGCACTACTGCGCCTGGGAGCTGCCGTTCGAGCTGGACATCTCTGGGGCCGGGGAGCACAGCACCTGCAAGAACAGCAGCGTGTCGGGTTGGTCGCGGGACAAGTCCGATCAGCGCGTACGCTTGAAGGAGCTGAACGAGGAGGGGACCGTGAAGATCAGCTCGGGAGATCCGGATTGGGCTCCCGTCGCGGAGCAGCTGCGCTTCCCCCGCGCCAAGTGCCACGTCACCCGTGCGGTCTTCCGCGTGGGTTCCTTCTACCTGCACGACTCGCCCTTCGGGGGACCGATCATCTACCCCCACGACGTGGGTCGCTGCCGCGAGCGCGTCGGCACGGAGGTGGATCGCACCGTGCTGAACACGCTGATCCTCCCCGAGATCGCCCGCAACGTGGCAGGGGTGGAGTACCTGACGTTCTAGAACTCGACCGGCCCCTCGATCCGCCAGTGCTCGTCGCGCAGGACCAGCCTGTGCTGCTCGAAGTGCCAGGCCGGGTCGCCGTCGTCCCAGTCGTCGTCGCCGCCCGTGATCCCGTGGATCCCACCGTCGCGTTCGTCGACCACGCACTCGAAGGCGCCCTGCCAGAAGCCGGGCACCAGGGCGTCGCCGTCGCAGCGCACCCGGAGGTGGCACTTGCGCTCGTCGAACCATGGGTCCACCGGCATGGGGGCGACCCGCAGGGTGCAGGCGTCGCCTGGGCCTGCGGGGGCTTCGCCGTCGGCGTCCTCGACGGTGAGCGTGCCGTGGTCCCAGGCCAGGAAGGGGTTGTACACGGCGATGGCGATGGTCCAGAGCACGGTGAACCCCAGGGTGGCGCCAGCGAGGGCAGCCGACAGAGTCTGGCCTCGCCAGCGGGGCCTCCCCTTCGCGGGCAGCAGGCGGACCACCAGGTCACCCAGCAGGAGCGCCCAGCCGATGGCGATGGTGACCCACAGGGTCTGCATGGACGCTCCAGCCCGCAGCGCCAGGTGGTTGAGCAGGGCCATGGCCATCAGGACCGAGGCGATGATCACCGCGATCGGAGGCTCGACGGAGTCGCTGCGCCGCACCAGGCCCCGGCCCTCGAGCTGGTGCCGTGTGGTGAACCAAGCCCAGATCTGCAGCAGGAAGAGTCCCAGTATCCCCGGCAGGAAGGCGTGGGGCGCCCTGTGGGCCGAGGTCAGGGCGGTGACCTGGGACGCTCCGAGCACGAGCGCGCCGAGCCCACCCACGAGCGTCAGCACACCGCCAGAGGCGGCCAGCTGGGCCAGGGTTCGTCGGATGATGCCGCTCATGTGTAGGGCGGGAGGGTTCAGGCGTGGATGATCGCCACCTTCAGGGGGTGGCGGCCGTCTGGGCTGGGGAAGTCGGGATCGGGGGGGAGCAGCTCGAGTTGCTGGATGGGACGACCCGCCTTGCGGGCGCTGCGCTCCATGCCCTCCACCCAGCCTTCCACCTCGACGGTGGAGACGTGGTTGGTGGCGATCAGGGTTCCCCCGGGGGTGGTGGCCAGCAGGGCGGGTTTGAGCAGGGAGGCGTAGTCGCGCACGGGATCGATCGCGCCGAAGGGTGAAGTGGCCCAGGTGGGGGGATCGAGCACCACCAGATCGAAGCTGCGCGCCGCGAAGCGCGGGTAGCGGCGGCGGCGAGCGGCCCGGCCCTTGACCGGTAGCCCGGCCAGCTGCCGCACCGTGGGGATCACGTCAGCCTGCACGGTCTCGAAGCCACCGTCGTCCAGGCCGTTGTGCTCCAGGTTGCGGCGGCCCACGGCCATGGCCGAGGCGCTGAAGTCCACGTTCCAGACCTCCTGCGCCCCGCCAGCCCGGGCCGCCTGGCCGATGCCGCAGGTGTAGGCGAACAGGTTCAGCACGCTGCGGTCGTGGGCGTGTGCGCGTACCCAGCGACGCGTGGCCCGGAAGTGCAGGAAGAGCCAGGGATCCTTGCCCCAGGGTCGCGGCTGGATCTCGTAGGCCAA
>CAZHIK010000398.1:0-8088 GCA_964532635.1 uncultured Enterobacterales bacterium | reverse complement strand
CTCGTAGGAGGCCAGCCCGGCGTTCATGGAGTCGATCGCTTCCTGGATCAGGCGCTTGACCTGCGGCTTGGAGGCCAGGTCCGCGTAGTTGGAGTAGGCGATCTCGTTGTCGCTGGCCCACTTGCCCACCGACACACCATCGATGGTGATGATGGCCGAGCAGTAGTTGCGCTTGTCGCCGTGGACCACGACCTGGGAGACGTAGCCGCAGCGGGCCTTGAGGGTGTTTTCGATGTTCTGGGGGGCGACGTTCTTCCCGCCCGCGGTGACGATGATGTCCTTCTTGCGGTCGGTGATGGCCAGGAAGCCGTCGCCGTCGACCCTGCCGATGTCTCCAGTGCGGAACCAGCCGTCTTCGGTGAAGACCTCAGCGGTGTCTGCGGGACGCTGGTAGTAGCCCTGCATGATGCCGCGGCCCTTGAGCAGGATCTCGCCGTCGTCGTCGATCTTGACCTGGGTGCCGGCCAGGGGCGGGCCCACGGTGCCGAACTTGAAGCTGTCGGGCCGGTTGACAAAGGTGGCCGCGGAGGACTCGGTGAGGCCGTAGCCTTCGAGGATCAGGATATCGGCGGCGTGGAAGAACTCGGCGATCTCTTTGGACAGCGGGGCTCCACCGGAGATGAAGAAGCGCATGCGGCCGCCGAAGCGAGCCTTGAGCTTGGAGAAGACCAGCTTGTCGGCCAGGCGGTACTTGATGGCCAGCATGCCCGTGGGTTCCTTGCGCTGCTGACGCAGGATGCTGACCTGGCTGCCGACACGCAGGGCCCACTGGAAGATGGCCCACTTGGCCTTGCCGCCGGCCTTGGCGTTCTCGACCACCTTGTTGTAGACCTTCTCGAAGATGCGCGGCACGCAGGCCATGAAGGTGGGGCGGGTCTCGCCCAGTTGGTCAACCAGGGTGTCGATGCTGCCGTCGACCACGGTGGGGATGCCCAGACGGATGAAGCACAGCTGCATGACCTTGGCGAAGCTGTGGGCCAGGGGCAGGAACAGGTACTGCTTGTCGGAGGGCAGCAGGATGTCGAGCTCGTCGATGGCCTCACCCTCGTAGACCCAGCAGTCGTGGGTGAGCATGACGCCCTTGGGCTTGCCCGTGGTGCCGGAGGTGTAGATGATGGTTGCCAGGTGGTCGGACTCGATGGCGTCGCCGATCTTGGCGATCTCGCCGGGGTGCTCCGCATCCCACTCGCGGCCGAGCTCCCGCAGGTCGTCCAGGCCGATGACCCAGTCGCCGTCGGCGCCGCTGGTGAAGGTGACCACCTTGATCACCTCGCCGATCTGCTCGCGCACCGACAGCAGCTTGGCGACCTGGTCGGCGTCTTCGACGAACACCAGGCGGGTGCCCGAGTCGTCGATGATGTAGGAGCACTCCTCGGGGGTGTTGGAGGGGTAGATGGTGGTGGTGGCGCAGCCAGCGGTGAGGACCCCGATGTCGGCGATGATCCAGTCGGGGCTGGTCTTGGCGAGGATGGAGCAGCGCTGCTCGCTGTCGAGGCCCAGCGCGCGCAAGCCGCAGGCGACCTCGTGGACGCGCTTGCCCGTCTCCCGCCAGTCGATGTGGGTCCAGGCCCCGTGGTGCTTGAAGAGCATGGCCTGTGCGTCGGGCGTGGAGGAAACCCGATCGCGGAACATCTCGACCACGGACTTGTAGGAAGCACTCGACATGCAGACTCCGTTGGGCTGGGCTGCTCGTTTGGCTGTGCTGCATATCATGGCGGCAGGGCGGGGGAGCCCCGGCCAGGGCCCCTCCCGGTAGCCTGGCGGACATCCCCCATGGGCCTGTGGTGCTACATTGTCGGCTCATTCGGAGCGATGCGCCATGATCGGCCAGCACAGTCCCGGCACCAAGAACACTCGCGTGTTGTTCGTGAAGTACCACGAAGCCGCGGACCAGCAGCCCCTGTCGCGGCGCGCGGCCGAAAAGATGGGCATCTACCCCAGCCTGTCCCTGGGGAGCCTGGCTTCCTGGCTGCGCCAGCACGGATTCCCCGTGGCGCTGGTGGACCTGCACGCCGAGAACGTACTGGTGGAGCAGGCGGCCGACACCATCCGCGAGTACGGGCCGCACATCGTGGCCCTGACCTGCAAGACCCTGGGCTGGCCGGCGGTGCTCCAGATCGCGCAGCTGGTGCGCCGTGTGGCGCCCGGAGCCCTGGTGGTGGTGGGCGGCCCCCACATGACCATCTACCCCACGGAGTCGTTGGTCTGGGACTGCATCGACATTACCGCGGTGGGAGACGGTGAGGACACCCTGCTCGAGATCTGCGAGCGCCTCGAAGGCGGAGACGAACCCTGGGACGTGCCGGGCACCGCCGCCCGTCGTCCCGACGGCGAGGTGGTGCTCAACCCGCCCCGCGCCCTCGAGCACGATCTGGATCGTTTCCCTTTCCCGGCCTTCGACCTGATGCCCATGGATCGCTACCACTGCCTCACGGTGCTGAAGCCCATGGCCACGATGGTGACCTCCCGAGGCTGTCCCTGGCACTGCGGCTACTGCTCCCAGGTCTACTCCGAGAAGCTCCGCTTCCGCTCGGTGGAGAGCGTGGTGGAGGAGATGGCCTGGCTCGAGCGCACCTGGGGCATCCGCGAGATCGTGATGTTCGATGAGACCTTCACCATCGGCAAGAAGCGTATGCTGCGCTTCGCCGAGCTGGTTCGCCAGCGGGATCTGAAGGTTCGCTTCAACATCCGGGCGCGGGTGGACACGGTGGACAGGGAGGTGCTGCAGGCGCTCCAGGGGGCGGGCCTGCGCTCCATCCACATGGGGGTCGAGGCGGGCACCGACCGCATGCTCAAGATCATGAACAAGGGCATCACCCGGGAGATGTGTGAGCGTGCCTTCCGCATCGCTCGCGAGGCCGGCATCGAGACCCGGGGCTACTTCATGCTGGGCTACCCCGACGCTACGGTCCACGACCTGCAGTCCACCATCGACTTCTCCTGCGAGCTGGGCCTGGACTGGGCCAGCTTCTCGGTGGCCACCATCCTGCCCGCGACCGAGCTGTACGACATCGCACGGGAGCGGGGCTACGTCTCCGGCGATCCCTGGCTGGAGTACACCCACAACGGCGGTGGCACGCTACCCCAGCTCGAGACCGAGACCTTCAGTGCAGAGGACCTCCGACGCTGGCGCACCAAGGCCTACGCCAGCTTCTACCTGCGCCCGGATCTACTCAAGCGCAAGCTGTCCAAGACCGAGAGCCGCGAGGAGCTCACCGAGATGATGGGCGGAGCCGTGGTCTTCTCCGAGATCATCAAGTCCTCGGTGCTCGGCAAGGTCCCCTGGGTGGGCCAGGGCAAGATCGCGACGGTGTGATCGAAGGCCTGGGTGCCGAAGAATCTCGCGCTGATGCGCGAGGAAAGAAGGCCCGAGCTACTTCGTGGCCAGCAGGCAGCGGTCGTTGCCGGCCAGGTCCTGCAGGGTCTCGGCGGTGGCGAAGCCGGCCTCGAGGGCCAGCTGAGCCGTGGTTGGGCCTTGCTGCCAGGCGTGCTCCATGACGACGCCCACCCGGGCTCGGGCGGCGGCCGCAGGGAGCAGGCGACGGATGAGGTCGAGGCCGTCGGGGCCGCCGTCCAGGGCGCGGGGATCTTCGTACTTGGACACCTCGGGCTCGAGGCCGGGGATCTCGGCGCTGGGAATGTAGGGCGGGTTGGACAGCACCCAGTCGATGGGGCGCTCGGCCGGGACCGGTGCCAGCAGGTCGCCTTCGAGCAGGGCGACCCGGGACTTGATGTCGAGGGCCTCCGCGTTGGCCTTGGTGCAGGCCAGGGCCGCGCGGCTGCGGTCCACGGCGTAGAGCCGAACGCAAGGCCTCAGCTGGGCCACAGCCAGCCCCAGGCAGCCGGTGCCGCAGCCGATGTCGGCCACGAACAGAGGCTCCTCGCGGTCTTCGGGGATGCGGGCCACCAGGGCCTCCACGACCAGCTCGCTGTCGGGCCGAGGGACCAACAGCCCCCTTGTGACCTGGAAGTCCAGGCTCATGAACTCCCGGCTGCCGGTGATGTAGGCCAGGGGCTCCCGGGCGGCCCGGCGCCGGAGCAGCTCGCGGATGCGGTGCAGCTCTTCGTCGCCCAGGGGGCGATCGGTCTGCAGGTAGACCTGCATGCGGGTGAGCCCCAGGGCGTGGGCGATGAGCAGGGACGCATCGAGCTTGGCGCTGCCGATCCCTCGCTGCCGCAGGAGATCGGCGCTCAGGGCCAGCACACGGCCCAGGGATTCCACGGTGGCCTAGCCCTCTTCCTGGGCGGCCAACAGCTCGGCCTGCTGGTGGGCCTGGAGGCCGGAGATGAGCTCGTCCAGTGCCCCGTCCATCACCCGGTCCAGCTTGTAGAGGGTGAGGTTGATGCGGTGATCGGTGACCCGGTTCTGGGGGTAGTTGTAGGTGCGGATCTTCTCGGAGCGGTCGCCGGAGCCCACCATGGAGCGTCGGGCTGCGGTCTCCTTCGCCATGGCCTCGTCCTGCTTCTTCTGGAGCAAGCGAGCCTGGAGGCCGGACATGGCCCGGGCCTTGTGCTTGTGCTGGGACTTCTCGTCTTGGCAGATGACCGTGATGTTGGTGGGAATGTGCACGATGCGCACGGCCGAGTCGGTGGTGTTGACGGACTGGCCGCCGGGGCCGCCGGCCCGCATCACGTCGATGCGCAGCTCGTTGGGGGCGATGTCGATCTCGACGGCCTCGGCTTCGGGCAGCACGGCCACGGTGGCGGCCGATGTGTGCACGCGACCCTGGGTCTCTGTCAGCGGCACGCGCTGAACACGGTGGGTGCCGCCCTCGAAGCCAAGGTGGGTGTAGGCCGAGTCTCCAGAGACCTTGCAGAGGATCTCCTTGTAGCCGATGGCCGAGCGGCCGCCGCCGCCACCCACGGTGATCTCGTGGGCCGAAAACACCTCGAACTTCAGCTTCTTCTGCTCGCAGTAGTGGCTGTACATGCGGAACAGGTCGCCCGCGAACAGCGCGGCTTCGTCGCCGCCGGTGCCCGCACGGATCTCGAGGATGACGTTGCGGCCTTCGTAGGGGTCTTTGGGAAGCAGCAGCAGCTTGAGCTGTTCTTCGAGCTCGGACAGCTGGCCCTCGAGGAGGTCGATCTCCTCGCGCGCAATCTCCCGCATCTCGGGATCGTCGAGCATCTCCTTGGCTTCCTCGATCTCGGACTGGGCCTGTTTCCAGGTGCCGTAGACCTGCACCACGGGCTCGAGCTTGGACTGCTCCTTGGCCAGTTCGGTCATCTTGCGGTGGTCGGAGGTCACCTCGGGCGTGATCAGCAGCTTGTTGATCTCGTCGAAGCGAGCCTGGACCTCTTCCAAGCGGTCAAACATGTGTTCTCCGGGGCGCGCGTTTGCGGCGCATGTGGCGGTTCCTTAACCCGCCCGGCGTTCGTGCTGGCGACGGCGAGGCCGTCGCAGCACAACCCTCCCGGCGTTCGAGCCGACGACGGCCCAGCCGTCGCGGCACAACGCCGATCTACTGTGACAGACCGGGCTGGAAGACCTCGCCCTCGAGGCCCAGGTCGGTGCCTTCCTGGGCCGCCTCGATCTCGATGGCGGACTGCAGGGCGTGGATGGCCACCTCGAGCTGCATGTCGTCGGGCTCTTCGGTGGTGAGGCGCTGCAGGGCCAGTCCGGGCTTGGCCAGCCAGCGGAAGATGGCGGCCTTGTCGTAGAAGCGGCTGGACAGCCGGATGACCTCGTAGCTGAAGGCGGCCACCGGCAGGGTGAGGGGGACCTTGATCCCCACCTGGGCGAGGTTCTTCAGCAGGCGCTGCTCGATGGGCAGCTCGGGCAGCAGTGGAAAGACCGCGGCGAAGACCAGGATGGAGATTCCCACCACGAACAGGATGAAGCTGGTGCCGCAGCGGGGGTGGAAGCGGGACTGTTGACGGACGACGTCGAGCTCGAGGGGCTTTCCGGCTTCGTAGGCGTAGATGGTCTTGTGCTCGGCCCCGTGGTAGGCGAAGACCCGCAAGATCTCCGAGGAACGCCGAATCAGGGCGATGTAGCACAGGAAGATGCCCAGCTTGACCACGCCGTCGATGATGTGGAAGGCGGCGCCTTCGACGTCCAGGGCGGTGCCGGTGAGCAGACCGAGGCCGTCGGTGAGCAGGTGGGGCAGGGCCACGAACAGGCCGATACCCAGCACCAGGGAGAAGGCCATGGTGCCGCCAAGGGCCAGGCGGTCCTTCAGCGGCGCGCGCTCGGGCCGCTCGGGCTCGCTCTGCTCCCCGCCTTCCGACTCTTCGATGGCGGCTTGTTCGGCGGACCAGGACAGGGCCTTCATGCCGATCACCAGCGCATCGATCATCACGAAGGCCCCCCGGAGCCCAGGGAGCTTCAGGAGCTTGTGACGCGAGTAGAACGGCGTGTAGGACTGCGCCTTGGACGTGATCTCACCCGAGGGCAGGCGCACGGCCATGGCCAGCGCACGCGGGGCACGCATGAACACCCCCTCGATGATCGCCTGGCCCCCGACGTAGGGACGGGGGGCGGGATCGGAGGGGGAGGCCATCGAGGATGGAAGCGTCGGCTACGCGGAGGTCTCGGTCTCTTCCGGCGCCTGCAGGCCCCACTTGCGCATGAACCGCTCGACGCGGCCGGCGGTGTCGATGATCTTCTGCTTGCCGGTGAAGAAGGGGTGGCAAGCAGAGCAGATCTCGATCTTCATCTCGGGCTTGAGCGAGCGGGTGTCGAAGGAGTTGCCGCAGACACAGGTCACGGTGCAATCGACGTACTTGGGATGGATCTTGGGCTTCATGATGGCCCTCCGGGAGGTCCGGATGGAAACGGATAGACGTGGCGCGCCTATTCGCCCGTTTCGGACGGCTTGTCAAGGCCGTGCTGGAGCAGGACCTGATTGTTTGTGTGGGCGTTGAGCGCGCGGGCCAGGGCGATGGAGGCCTGTCGCGGGTCGGAGCCCAGGGAGCGGCGCAGCTTGGCGTGGGCCTGGAGGTCGGCGTCGGACAGCAGGCGGTGGGCCGAGCCGTTGAAGGTGCCCAGGGGATCGATGCCTGGAACCACGCCTGGAACGGCCAGCTGGCTGTCGAGGGTGATGCGCACCTTGGTGGTGTCTTGGAAGGCCTGGAAGATGGCTTGGTCCAGGCGAGAGCTGGCGCTGCGGTTGAGGGAGGCGAAGACGGTGAGGGAGCCGCCTTCACGCAGGCGGCGGGCGTCGGCCAGCAGGCGACGGGGCTTGCCGAGGATGGAACCGTCGAGGCCGGAGGCTCCCAGACGGGCGGTGCCGCCAGCGAGCTCTTCGTAGGCGCGACACAGGCGGGTGAGGGAGTGGATCAGCAGCACGACGTGCTTGCCGGCTTCGGCCAGGCGACGTGCGCGCTCACCGACGATCTCGGCGGCCTGGGTGTGACGGTTGGCCGGTTCGTCGAAGGTGGTGGCCACCACCTCGCAGGGCAGCGACTGGGCCGCCGAGGCGTCTTCGGGGCGAGCCTGGACCAGCAGCAGGAAGGGGATGGCGTCGGGATGGCTGGCCCGGAGTCCCGCCAGGATGTGGGTGTAGAGCAGCAGCGAGTCGGTGCCCACGTCGCCCTGCACGAGCACGCGCTGGCCCAGGCCCATGGGGGCCAGCAGCTCGAGCAGGCGGGTGGTGTGTTCACCGGGGGCGTGCTCGAGGGCCAGCCTCTGGGAGGGGTGTTCGGCCACGAGGTTGTCGAACAGCAGAGGTCGATCCTGGAGCTCGGGATCGTAGCCGTTGACCTGTTCCACCTTGATCAGGGCGATGTACCGTTCGTTTTCCTTGGGGGTGCGGACGCGGCCCTGGACGTAGTCGCCGGTGCGGAGGTGGAAGCGACGGATCTGGGACGGGGAGACGTAGATGTCGTCGGCGCCGGGCAGGTAGCCGGCGCTGGGGGTACGCAGGAAGCCGAAGCCGTCGGGCAGGATCTCCAGCACTCCCGCTCCGGGCACCTGGGCTCCCTTGGGAATCCGCCGGCAGAGGATCTCGAAGACCAGGTCCTGGCGGCCGAGGCTTGTGGCTTTCTCGATGCCCGATTGGTGGGCGAGCTTGACCAGCTCCGCCGTACTGCGCGACCTGAGGTCGTTGAGATCGATGTCCATGGAGGGAGCCGGGGAGGGAGGAG
>CAZHIK010000397.1:0-8100 GCA_964532635.1 uncultured Enterobacterales bacterium | reverse complement strand
CCGGACTCGATCTCGCCGATGTCCCAGTTGGTGATCTTGGACATGGGGCGGTTCAGCTCGGGCAGCTGCTTGTAGATGAGCTCCGGGCTGCCCAGGGTGCGCAGCACGTAGAAGAAGCCGCCGAGGTATTCGGGGGAGATGATCTCCATGCCCGCCTCGAACAGCAGCATCGGGTTTCCGCTCGCAGCCACCAGGGCTTCGTTGAGGCGGTGGACCTTGTTGGGGGAGACCCATTGGTCCTTGGCCTCGAGCTCGGCAAGATCGAGATCGGCCCCGGTGACCGCCTGCTCCAGGGCTTCGCGGCCGTGGTTGTTGGTGAAGTAGGCCAGCAAGGCCGCCACCAGCTGCGTGTTGAAGACGGGCTGGTCGTCGGCGCGGGCGGAGGTGGCGTCGTGCTCGGTCACGGTGGGTGCAGCCCTCGCCCATGCCCGTAACGCGGGGAGGCGGGCTCCTGATCAGGCGCGCTCCTCGCAGGCCCCCTTCAGGCTCGCGCAGACCGCGCAGCCGGCTCGGGCTCCCCGGATCTCCGGCAGGATCTCCCGCAGGGGGCGCTGTAGGATGTCGCCCGCGCTGTCCCGCAGGAAAGGGCAGGACATGACCTGCCCGGTGGGGCTGATGTAGACGAACTCCTGGCCCCCCACGCAGCCCCGCTTGGCCTCCCACGCGTCGGGCGAGTAGGCCAGCGGACGTCCTCTCCAGGAGGGATCGCGGCGGGTGGCCGCGGCCCGCTCTTCGATGCGCAGGAGTTCTCCTACGGGCAGAGGCTGGAGGCTGTCGTCGCCTTCGACGGGGTGAGGCGAGTTGAGGCTCACGAACTGGGCGCCCAGCTCGCCGAGCCGGGTCACGAAGCCCTCGATCCCCCCCGGCGTCAGCAGCTCCGGGCCGACCATCGCGTTGACGCCCACCACCAGGCCCAGCTTGCGGCAGACCGACAGGGCGCGGCAGGCCTCGTCCCAGGCGCCCGGGCGGCCCTTGATGGCGTCGTGCTTCGCCGGGTCCAGCCCGTCGATGGAGATCATCACTCCCCGGAGACCCTGGGCGGCCAGCTGCCCCATCACGCCAGGGTGCATGCCGTGCCCGGTGGAGACCAGCCAGACGCCGAGCCTTGGCTCCGCCTGGATCAGGGCTGGCAGATCGTCCAGTCGCAGCATGGGCTCGCCGCCGGACAGGAACACGTTGTGCACGCCCGCGTCGGCCAGATCGCGCATGGTGTCCGCGAGCAGCGCGGTGGGTAGCAGCTCTTCCGGGCCCTGGTCCTGGGCGTTGTAGCAGTAGGCGCAGCGGTGCGGGCAGCGGGGGGTGATGCACAGCATCGCCAGGGACAGGGGAGCCAGCTCTGGGCCGTGCAACGCCTCGAGGTCGTCCAGCAGGTGGGCGACGAAGGCGTCGCTGTCGATGGGGGGCAGGGCCGGGATCGCCCAGGTGTGACCGCCCAGGCGCAGGTAGCGGTTGCCGCCGCCCCGGGGGATGGAGCGCTCGTCGGCGAGGTAGCGGCGCAGGCGGTTCAGCCCGCCCACCAACCCCCAGCGAGCCTGCGCGGCGTGGGCCACCCGCAGGTGGAGCCCGAGCTCGAAGACGAGCTTCTCAGGGCCGCTGATCCAGCGGGGGCTGGGATCCATTGGGATCAGTCTCCAGTGGTCGGAATCACGTGGATGCGCGAGACGGCGCCGTCCTGGCTCTCGAAGCCGATGCCGATGTCGTGGTGCCAGTTGATGTCTTGCCAGGGGGAGGTCGTGCCTGCGCCCAGGGTCTGCGGCGCTGCCAGCTCCTCGGTGCCCAGGGCGAGCCCATCGGCGGTGGCGCCCGCGTAGGGCGCGTAGACCAGCAGCGAGGCCACGGTCAGGCCGTCGCTGCTCATGCCTGCCACTCCCTGATCCGCGTAGTCGAAGCGCTGGCCGGCGCTGCCCAGGTCCACCCAGGCGGGCTCGCCGTGCCTCTTCTCCATGGCCTCGAGCTCGTCGCCCAGGCGTAGAGGGCCGTCCGCCAGCTCCACACCGCAGCCTTCGGTGATGTCGGTGTGCAGCTTGCAGGGGCGGTCGCAGGCGGAGGCCAGGGCCAGCAGGCCCAACATCGTGATGCGGGCGCTCATTCCACACCTCCGGGCACCAGCTCAACCGGGGTCGTCAGCGCATCCCCGATGATCTCCCCCGTGCTCGCGTCGTGCAGGGTGGCCACCCAGGCGGCGGTGGTGGGCATGTCCGTGGTGCCGCGGGTGGGCTCGGCGATGGTGGTGAAGATCACGGCGTCTGCGGGCATGCTCACCATCCAGGCGTCACCGCTGGGCTCGAGGCCGTCCACCTCCAGGGGACCGACCCAGGGGATCAGCAGCTGATCGTCGAGGAGCATGAACAAGCGCAGCTCCAGCTCCCGGGGCTCGGTGGGGTTGTAGAGCACCAGGTTGGCGGTCATGACGTGGTCGTCCTGGTCGTAGCGCAGCATGGGGGTGGTGATGACCGCGCGGGGTGTGGGCGCCGCGATGGGGCCGTCGGCCGGGGGATCCCAGTCGACCACGCCGTACTCGCTCTCGTCCTCGCCATCGGTGATGGTCTCCTCGATGGCGTCTGGGTCGGTGGTGCCCCACCAGTTGTGGGGCATGGTCGGGCTGTGGACCCAGGTTGGGTAGGACTCCAGCTCTTCGTTGGTCCACTGCAGGTCGAAGGGCTCGTCGGAGCGGTAGTTGTCGTGTAGGTCGTTGTACATGAAGCCGCGGATCCAGGCGGCTCCGAAGCCGCCAGCCCCGATCGCCCGGCTGAGGTTGTCGGTGATGACGTTGTCCACCACCCAGGGGGCGGCGTGGGGCTTGCAGTCCACGCAGACGTGCACCCCTCCGCCGTCGAACACCGACTCGTTGCCGATCACGGTGTTGTCGAAGAAAGCGCCGGCCGACGAGTAGAGGCTCACCGCGCCGCCTTCGCCCTCCACGATGTTGGCTTCGAAGTGGTTGCCCAGGATGGGGCCCTGGGAGTTTTGCAGGCAGACGGCGCCACCGTAGACCGAGCTGTTGTCCTCGAAGTGGTTGCCGATGATGACCGGGTCGGCGTAGAGCGCTTCGATGGCGCCGCCGTAGCCCCAGCCGCCCACGTGGTTGTCGATGAAGCTGTTGCCGTCGATGAGGGCGCGGGAGCCCTCGAGCACGCGAATGGCCGCCCCGCCCTGGCTGTCGGAACCCTCGGGCTCGTAGCTGTTGTGCTCGAACAGGCAGCCGCGGATCAGGGGCGAAGCGCCCTCGATGAGCACGGCCCGAGCGCCGTAGCGCAGCTCGCAGCCCACCAGGGCCGAGCCTCCGGTCGGGCTGTTCACCTGCTCGAAGCTGGCGTCGGCGCTCCCTGTTGTGAAGTGGATGGGTCCCCAGCTCCCCTCGCCGGAGTCGTCGTCGTTGCGGGTGAAGACGATGGGGGCATCGTCCACGCTCACCGCCCACAGCGCGCCCTCGACGGTGATGCCTGTGCCGTCCTCCAGCTCCACCGTGACCCCGGGCTCGATGGTGAGGGTGGCACCCGACGCCACCGTGACGGTCTCGACCACCACCCATGGGCTCTGTGCCGCGCCCCAGGTGGCGTCCTGCTCGATCAGAGCGGGGGCCTCGGCGGCCTGGGTGGTGGAGAGGAACAGCAGAGAGAGTGAGATGGAGCAGGTCATACCTGGCCCCTAACGCCCTCGCTCCGCGTCCAGTGCCAGGCCGGCTCGGGCGTGCAGTGCCTGCAGGTCTCCGTGGTCGGGGAACAGGCGTGCGACGGGTCGCACGGTGCGCACCGCTTCGGCGTTGCGGCCCACCTCGAGCAGGCACTCGGTGAGCACCGCGCGCAGGGGCACGTGGTACGGATCCCTGCGGACGGCGTCCTGCAGGCGCTCGATGGCCCGATCGGCTTCGCCCTGCGCCCAGAGCACCTGGGCCGAGGTGGACATGGCCCACACCGAGCGGGGTAGCTGGTCCAGGCCGTGATCGGCGTACGCCGCCGCTTCGTCGAGGCGACCATCGGCCAGTGCCAGCTCGGCCCGTATGATGAGCAACTCGGCGTGGTCCGGGTAGACCTCGAGCCAGGTGGCGGCCAGCAGGTCGGCCTGGGTGGCATCGCCGCTTCCCAGGGCAGCGCGGACCAGCCCGGCCATGGCTTCGGGGGAGGCGGGCTGGATGTCCAGAGCATCCTGGTACCACCCAGCGGCCTCGGTCCACGAGCCCATGCTGGCGGACAGATCGGCCAGCTGCAGCGCCACGGTGGCCGAAGGCGAGCGCAGGAACAGGTCCGTGAAGCGCTGGGAGGCTTCGTGCATGTAGCCGCGCCGACGGGCCAGCTGCGCCCGCAGCAGGTCCACGCCGTAGCTGTCGGGCAGGCGCTCCTCGAGGCGCTCGATGAGGCGCTCGGCCACTCCGGGAGGGGCCGCAGCGATGGCCTGCCTGGCCCGCCAGGTGAGGGGGACGATGTCGATGACGTCGCGGGGATCGATGGTGCCGGCCTCGGCCACCAGGTCGCCGCCGATGTAGCCGAGGGCCTGCAGCTGCGCGAGGGCTGTGGGGTCCAGGGAGGCCTCCGGCGCGAGGCCGGGCTCGAGGGTGGCCACCAGCCCCGACAAGGCTGCCGGCTCAGTGGTGGCCTGCCAGCTGGGGCTGGCTTCGAAGCTCACGGCCGAGCCATCGAGCCCGTACCAGGCGCCCCAGCCGCCCTCGGTGTAGCGGCCGTGCTCGTCGGTGTAGGCCTTCAGGGGTGCCAGGCCCAGGCTGTACTGGCCCGTCATGGCTTCGGCGTAGCTGAGATCGCTGCCGCCCAGGCGCAGATCGCGTCCCTGCAGGTCCGGGTGGAGGTCGAGGCCCGTCAGGGCCAGCAGCGTGGGCGCGATGTCCACGTGGCTGACCGGTGGTGCGATCCGCTGGCTGTGACCGAAGCCCTCACCCCGGATGATCAAGGGAACGCGGATGGTGCCGTCGTGGAGCAGGAAGCCGTGGGTGCGCTCCCCTCCATCTCCGAGGCCCTCGCCGTGATCGGCGGTGACCACCACCCAGCTGTGGGGATGCTCCCGGTCCCACCACTCGAGGAAGCGCCCCAGGTGGTGATCGGTGTAGGCGATCTCGCCGTCGTAGCGGGCCAGATCGCAGGCATCCCGGCGGGCGGATCGCGCTTCTCCGGGCTTCTCGTCCTCGAGACCCTCGCAGGCCTCGTGCTCGGGATCGAAGGGGGCGGGCGGTTCGTAGGGCCAGTGGGGGTCGAAGAAGTGCAGCCAGACGAAGAGGGGCCCGTCCAGCTCGGGCAGGGTGGACAGTGCATCGTCCACCACTTCTTCGGCGCGGCGCTGGTCGCTCCAGTCCAGCTGGGTCGGCGAGCGCTCGAGGGGGTCGTGGTAGACCTCGAAGCCCTGATCGAAGCCCCAGCGTGCCTGGGTCGGGAACGCGGCGGTGAAGGCTGCGCAGCGGTAGCCGGCCTCGGTGAGGCGTTCGGCCAGCGTCACCTCTCCCGGCCCGAGGTTGAAGTCGCCGTTGTCGCGCACACCGTGGGAGGGCGGGTTTCGGCCGGTGAGGATGGTGGAGTGGCTGGGGATGGTCAGCGGCGCGGTGCTGTAGGCTCGCTCGTACAGCGTGCCCGACGCTGCGAGGCCATCGAGCACGGGAGTGCGGGCGGGGGCATAGCCGTATGCGCCGATGTGATCGGCTCGGGTGGTGTCGAGGGTGACCAGCAGAACGCTGGGACGATCGTCGTCCGGTGCGGGGGCCTCCGCAGGTGTTTCCTGCACCTCGAGCGGCTCCGGGGGCTCCGGTGCTTGGCCGCAGGCCACCAGCAGGAACAAGGGTGGAATCAGGACGACTGCTCCCAGCCCTCGAAGGTGCGCGAGATGCGCCCTAGCTCCTGGCCGTCGCTGGGATCTGTGCTGGGCTCGGCCAGGATGCGGCGCAGGGCGGCGTTCCCTGCACTGAGCTGGCGTGTCATGGCGCTGAGCAGCAGGCGTCGGAACATGTCGCCCCGTGGGCCGATGTCGTCCACCAGTGCTTCGTAGTGGTCGCGATCGAGCACCTTCATGCGAGTGCCCGCCATGGCCACGCAGGTAGCGCTGCGCGGGGAGCCGTCGATCAAGCCCATGTGGCCGAACATGGTGGGGGCCGACAGCTGCGCGAGATCCTGTTCGATGCCGAGGTAGTCGCGCATGCGAACCTGCACCTTGCCTTCGAGCAGGAAGTAGAGGTCGTTGGACGGGGCGCCTTCGAGGCAGATCAGGTCGCCGGGCTCGGGCACGTGGGGGAAGCACCCTTCGACGATGGCTACCAGGTCGTCGGCGAGCGCAGGGTCGATGCCGTGACTGGAGAGCAGCTGCTGGGCGGAGAGGAGGAGAGTGCTCACAGCAGACCTCCCAGGATCTTGGACAGGCGCTGGCGGAAGCCGGCGCGGCCGGGGGAGGGCGTGCTCTGGGTGGCGCTGGCGTCGGCGCGGTGCTGCTGCCAGGCCTTGCGCATGGCCAGGTTGGTGGCGCGGATGCGCCGCGCGGTGGTGTTCATCAGGTGTTTCTGGGCCGTGCACAGGGCCCGGGTGCCGCGGGCCTTGTCCAGGAAGTCCTTGTCGATGAGCAGGGCGACGCTGTCGACCTCTGCCAGCACCGAGGCGTTGCGGCGGGTGCCGGGAAGGAACAATCCGGACTCGCCTACCACTTCACCAGGCCAGACATCGCCGACGGCTCGCGGACCCTGGTCGGTCTCCACCCGGACGCTCAGGCGTCCGTCCAGCAACAGCAGGGCGTGGTCGGCCAGGTCGCCCTGCTGGAACACCGGCTGACCCAGCTCGAAGTACACCCGCCCGGCCAAGCGCTCCAGCTCGGCCAGCTCGTCTGGGGGAATGGCGCGGAAGGGGCGCAGTCCATCGGCGCTTCGTTGTGCCACGGACACCTCCTTGTGGGAAGGATTCTAACCTGGAAGTCGGCGTCGCTCGGCGGGGTCCTGCTGGAAGTAGTCGCGGAGCACACCGTAGAGGTCAGGCGCCTCGCGGCGTAGCCGGGCCCCCTGCTCGAAGAAGGTCTCCACCGCAACCGCGAAGAACTCCTCGGGGGCGCTCGCGCCGTACGGGCGCAGCAGGCCCTTGCGGCCGCGCTCCAGGTCCCGCTGCAGGCGCTCGTAGTGGCGCATCATGGCCTGGTACCAGGCCTGGTAGGCCGCACGGTCCTCGAGGGGGGGCACGCCGTCGGCCGTGCCGTCGAGCATGTCCAGCTTGTGGGCGAACTCGTGGTAGACCACGTTGCGGCCGTCGTGGGGGCGGCGTGCGCCCTGGAGTGCAGCGTCCCAGGCCAGCACCACCGGGCCCCTCAGCCAGGCCTCGCCCTGCCGGGCCGTGGGCTCGTCGGTGACCACGCCACCGTCGAGTCGGGCTTGGCTTCCGCCCCTGTAGGCGTGGGGGTAGACCAGGATGTCGCGGACGTTGCGGTAGTAGTCGTGTTCGATGGCCAGCAGGAGCATCGCGGCCTGGCCCGCGATGCCGACTCGGATGCGGTCGGACAGCTCCAGTCCGCCGCAGCCCTGCCAGCGCTTCTCGGCCAGCAGGATCACGACGATCTCCTCGAGCCTCCTTCGCTCCTCGGGCTCGAGGGTGGGCCAGGGACCGAGCTCGGCCTGGAGGAAGGAGCGCCAGGGCTTGGGGAAGGGCTCAGCGAGCAGCTTGACTCGGCGTCGCTTGGTCAGGAATGACAGCATGGATCTGGGCGATCTCCTCCACACCACACGCGCGTGTGGCAGGATCCATCCGTTACACTTTGCCCATGAAGCTCATCCAACGCCAGCGTCGTCCCATCCGCTCCGTCCGTTCTCGCGACAACGAGGAAGACGAGCACTTCCAAGCCGATGATCGGCGCTGCCCGGTCACCATGCACAGGCGGGGGGGCATGGCCCACGATGTCCGTGAAGACGCCGGCCAGGTGGTGACCGTGGGCTCGCGGTTCCGCGTCTCCAACGAGGAAGCGAAGCATCGTGGTCCACCGCGCCAGCCCTACCGCGTCACCGTCATCGCCAAGAACGTCTCTGATCGGGCGCTGGGCCTTCCAGTGATGCGCCAGGAAGTGGAGATCAAGCAGCGCCACCAGGCCTACAGGGTCCTGGGGCCCGGCACCTCTCGCTTCCGTATGCGCGCCAAG
>CAZHIK010000396.1:0-8103 GCA_964532635.1 uncultured Enterobacterales bacterium | reverse complement strand
GCCAGCTCCGAGGAGAGCGGCGTGATCGCGCGCGCGGCGTCGGCGTCGAAACGTTGCGTGAGCTGCCAGTCGCTGGCGTACTGTTCCACCGCCTGCAACAGCACGTCGGCCAACATGCGCAGGGCACCGGAGACGTCACCGGAGTCCATCTTCTGGCGAGCAGCGGCGAGGTTCTCGCGAGCCCGAGGGAGGGCGTCGCTCTGGCCCACAGCCAGGCCTTCGCTGATGTCGTAGCCGGACAGAGGATCGAAGGTGGCCTCTTCCAGGAAGCCGTCTCGCAGCCCTTGGGTCATGACCTGAGCGGTCTCGTAGTCGATCCCGTAGCCGTCGAGATCGAGCACCGCGATGGACTGGATGGCCCAGGCCGCGCGCGGCCCGAGCAGCACCGCCGCCGCGCACAGGGCGAGCAGAAGCGCGCGCAAGCGCGTACTCGAGGCGTGTTCTGGCGTCGTGTGAGCGGCGATCATCTCGTCTCCGCGGTCTCCAGCCCACGAATGATAACCCACAGCTGGTGCCATCGGCGTCCATGGCGGGAAATCCTGGGGGGGACCTCACGGAAGCGGGGACCCGGCGACCAGCCCGGTTGACCCGTCAATCATGTGGCATGGAAATCAAACGAAAGCAATGGTAGCATATTCCCACGAACACTACATCTCCACCCGCACCACACGGGAGAGAACATGCTGGCCATCGCCCTCGCTTGCCTGATCGGCAGCACCCCGATCCTGGCTGCACAGCCTGTGCCCGATCGGCCCATGTCCACCTCGAGCGGCTACCTGGTGGACGCGCGCAGCCTGGAGCTGGAGCTGGGTGGACGCTGGCAGCAAGGCTTCACCGTGCCAGCAAGGATCAAGCTCGGTGCGGCGCGGATCTTCGAGCCTCGGGTGGGCTTCGACCTCAGCGGCGTGGACGGTGGGCACCCCGACCTGTTCGTCGAGGGCAAGGTGGGACTGATCCAGGAGGAGGGCATCGGCCTGGCGGTGATGGCCGGCTCGGCCTTTCCCGTGGCCGAGGGCGAGCACTGGCACGGCACCCTGCAGGGTCTGATGACCGTGCCCTTCGAGCGCTTCGCCATTCGGGCCAACCTGGGCGTGAACCTGCATGCCGACGGCCAGAGCATCGCCTTCGGCGGCGTACCGGTGACGGCGGCGTTCGAGCTGCCCTTCACCTCCAGCGTGGGGGCATTCTTCGAGGGCGGCACGATCGTGAACACCGGCTGGGATCAGGCCCTGCTGGACGGCGGCCTGCTCTGGCAGATCACCGACATCCTGGCCCTGGACACCGCAGTGGGCTGGGATCTGGGCCTCGGCAGCCCCTTCGTTCACCTGGGCATGACCGCCAACCTGGGGCGAATCGGGGGCTAGCTCTCGGGGGACGGTCCGACGACAGGGGCGGTCTGCATGGCGAGCATGATGGCGTTGCCGATGGCGCCGCCGGTGAGGTACCAGCGGCCGCCGTGGCGACGAGCGGGGAGGCCGAAGAGGGTGGCGGTGCGGCCGATGAGGGTGAACGCTCGCTCGTCGCCGTGGGCCCGAGCCCCTGCCAGGGCGAAGCCCGTGGAGCTCACACCGAAGCCGACGATCACCGGCCCGGAGTCGATGTCGCCCCAGCCGTGGGTCCCCGGTGGGTACTCCCGGATCGCCCCCAGACCGAGGGGTGCGCGCAGGCCGTGGGCCGCCAGGGCCTGGTACAGCTCGCGGCTCAGATCGGGCTCGGCCCACAGCAGGCCGTAGGCGGCCAGGGCCGTACCCGAGCCGCGGGGCTCATCACCAGCGCGACCATCCTCGGTGACCAGGCGCTGGATCAACCAGCCGGTCTCGGGATCCACCGCGGCATCACGAAAGCGGTCGGACCAATCCCGAAGCAAGGTGCTGTGGTCCGTGCCGGTGGCCCGCATGTGCAAGCCCACCGAGCCGGCGGCCATGGCCTGGTCCACCGGGTAGGTCTCCCAGGGGTAGGTCTGAAAGCGGTGCACGGGCAGGGCGAGACCGGCCGCCAGCATCTCGCTGATGGCATCGTGCTGCGCCGCGTAGCGGGACTCCGGTTCCAGCAGCCGGTGCATCCCGAGAGCCAGGTTCAGGTAGCCAAGGTAGGCGTGGCCCGGCTGCGCGGAGTCGACGGCGAAGCCGTCCGCACTCCACCGGCCCGTGCCGAAGGCCCGGGCCTCTGGCAGCAACAGCCAGTCCAGGCAGGCCTCCATGCCCGGCAGGTAGCGCTCCTTCAACTGCGGGTGCTCGAGCACCACCTGCCCCAGACCCATGACCGCCATGGTGCAGGTGCCGAAGCTCCACTCGGCATCGAAGAAGGCCGATCCTGGGCTGTTGGCCTCGGCACCGGCGAAGTCCACAGCCCAAGCGGCCACCGCGTCGGCCTGTGCCTGCTGGGCCGCGAGATCGCCATCGTACAGACCAGAGATGTGGTGCCGCGCGCAGGCCACCAGACCCAGGATGAGCAGCAAAGGGACGGACAGGAGCAGGAGAGTTCGTTTCTTCATGCCCCCATCGTGCGCGCCAGCTCACCCACCGACCTCACCCTGCGCCGCGAGTGGTCGGGGCCGGCGCGCGAGCGGTCGCGGGGGGGCTCAGCGCAGCAACTCGGGGAGCAAGCTCTCGACCTGGGCCACTCCGCCGCTGGCGCTGGTTCCCTCCCAGACGAGGTTGCCCGCGCTGTCGAACAGGGCGAAGTACGGAACCTTGCCAGGGTAGCTGGCCCCCAGCTGCGCGAGGGCCGCCGACACCTGGCCAGACTCGAAGGGCTCGAGCTGCAAGGGATCGTAGGCGGGCCGGACCGCTCGGATCTGCTCGGCGAGCTGCTCGCCCGCCTTTGGGCTGGCGAAGGCGTGGACCGCCAGGCCGTGGGGCCGCCAGCGCTCGGCCAGGGCGCCGACCTTGGGCATGTTGGCCTGACAGGTGGGACACCAGGCCGCGTAGTACTCGAGCAGCACCACGCAGCCCAGGGATCCGCGGACCCGCCTGGGGATCTCCCGTGGCTGCACCTTGCGGATGGTGGTGCTCGGCGAGTGACTCTGGCGGCAGGTGATGCCCTGACCTGCCGACGGCTCGGAGGACGCCGGAGCCGGCGCGAGGGCTTCACTCCCGGGCCTCGCCTCCACAGCGGCCTCGGGCACCACCACGGGCTGGCTGAGCAGGCCGTGGGGGTCGAGGCGAGCCATCATGTCCCCCTCTGGCTCCTCCTCGGTGGGCTCCTCGACGACCTCCGCGCCCTCGACGGGCTGCCGCTGGGCAAGGCTCGGGGTGTCTGGCGGCACAGCGGGTTGCTTCAACCACCACCAGGCACCGGCCGCAGCGGTGGCAGCCAGCAGCAGGACGCCGATCAGCAAGCCACCGCCACCGCCACGCTTCGGGGGTTGGGAACCGGGAGCGCGATAGCGGGCGTAGACGATCCCGCAGTGGGGGCAGCTGCCGCCCTCGACCCGTGGAGCATCGCACTTGGGACAGCGGCTGACGGTCATGGAAACTCCCGGTCGAAACCAGCGGGTCGCCGTGACGGTAGCATGCGAGCCCTACACCAGCCGACCCCGGAACGGCCCCGCGTTTCTCACCAACAGGGTCGGAGGCAGGCCGCGCACCAGGCTGAGCATACGCTCGGCGTGGGCCAGCTCTTCACCGGCGGGCACCTCGGGCATACCCAGCAGGACCAACCGGGCGTTGCGCGAGCCCTCGCGGATGAGATCGCTGATGCCCTGGCCGGGCTCGGGCACCATGACCTCCATGGCCGCGTGGATGCGCACGCTGGCCAGGAAGGCCTGCATGGAGGCCCGCAGCTGCTCAGCGTCTTCCTGGGTGGGCACGATGGAGCGCAGCACGATGCGCACCCGACGCCAACCCTCGGACTGGGTGAGCAGATGGGCCAGCAGCAGCATCAGGTCGCCGTTGTGCTGCTTGCCACGCCACCAGCAGACCAGCTCGTTGCGAGGGGACTGGGGATTGGGGGGCACGAAGCGCAGCACCAGCGTGCACTTCTCCATGCCGCTCAGCCGCCGTGTGAGCCCCAACAGGCGAGCCAGCCCGGCGGGATCTTCGTCGCCCGACCAGCCGAACATGGCGGTGTTGGACTCGAGCCCAGCGAAGCCGTTGGCCTGAGACACCGTGATGATGCCGTTGTCGATCTGGGGGACCGCAGCGACCTCGCAGAAGGCGTTGAGCCCCATGCTGTCCAGCAGCTTCTGGTTGCTGCGGGTGAGCTGCTCGGCGTGGTCGTGCTCCTCGACGTCGCCCTGGAGCAGGGTGGAGACGGTGATGATGCCCCGTTCCTGGCTGAGCATGCAGGCCAGCTGGATGAGCTCGAGGTTGCCCGAGACGTCGCAGGTGAAGACCAGCACGTGGGGGCGCCAGTTGCGGGCGTCGAAGCGGCTCTCCCGGAGCTTGTAGAGCGACACGCGGGCCAGGGTGAACCACAGCCCGGAGCGCAGGTCGCCCCAGGCAGCGCGCATGGCGCGGCGGGACAGCAGCAGCCAGATGCCGCCCACCGCGATGATGGCCACGGTGCCGGCCAACGGGCTGATGGCCATCATGGCCACGAAGCAGCCCAGCGCGCCCAGCCCGCTGACCCAGCTGGGGATGCGGATACGCGGTCGGTAGGAAAGGTCGCCCACCAGGGCCTCGAGGCCCGCCACGGCGTTCAGCGTGCCGTAGGTGGTGAGGAAGAACATGGTGACCACGGTGGCCACCGCGTTCAGATCCCCCAGCAACACGCAGAGCAGCGCCAGTCCCCCGGACAGGCGCAGGGCCAGCACCGGCTCGCCGGTCTTGGGATTGGTGCGGGCCAGGAAGCGGGGCAGCAGGCCGTCGTCACTCAGGGCCTGGAGCGTGCGGGGGGCGCCCAGGATGCTGCCGATGGCCGAGGAGAGGATGGCGCCCCACAGGCCGCCCAGCACCGCGGGGCCGAAGATGGCGACCTTGGTCCAGATCAGCGAGTCGGAGCGCAGGGTCTCGGGATCGACGGCCAGGGCCAGCAGGATGGGGATGGTCATGTAGACCACGAAGCCCACCACCACAGACGCGAGCACACCGCGGGGGATGGCCTTGCCGGGGTCCTTCAGATCGCCGCTGAGGCTCACGCCTGCCAGCACACCGGTGACCGCCGGGAAGAACACCGCGAACACGCCCCAGAAGTCGGCGTCGACCCACTCGCCGTCCATGGGGGTCTTCAGCTCTCCTGCGCTGAAGTCCACACCCATCACGAAGACGATGATGCTCAAGGCGATGAGTCCCATGATGGGCAGCTGGGCCTTGAGGGCCAGCTCGGTGCTGCGATCGGCCAGGGCGGTGACCAGCACGATGATCACCGCGGCGGTGGCCTGCACCGGCACGTCGGGCCAGACGATGCGCAGGGACTCGGCCAGGCCGAAGGAGTACAGGGTGAGGCTGAGGGTCTGGCTGAGGTACAGCGGGATGCCGATGGCACCGCCGGCCTCGAGCCCCAGGCTGCGGGAGATGAGGTAGTAGGCCCCGCCCACGCCCACCCGCATGTTGGTGGCCAGGGCCGACAGCGACAGCGAGGTGATCAGGGTGATGACGTTGGCCAGGGCCACGATCAGCAAGGCGCCCGCCAGGCCGGCGTTGCCGACCACCCAGCCCAAGCGCAGGTACATGATCACGCCCAGGATGGTGAGCATCGTGGGCGTGAAGACGCCGATGAAGGCGCTCAAGCGTACGGGCTGTGTTGGCTTGCTGGGCTCGCTCACGGGTGGAGCCTAGCGTGTTGCCGCGGAGGCGCCACGCGGCGCTTCGAGGTTTGACATGGCCGCTACTGAGCCGGCAGGGACTCCAGCCATGTGGTGTAGCCGAAGGCACCGCCCACAGAGGCCTCGACGGACCAGACGCTGGTTCCGGCGGGCTCGACCTCCTCGATCACGCCACCGTAGGACCAGGTGATCAGCGTGTTGCCGCTGTCCAGGCGGTGCACATCCCCGAGGATCATGCTGGACAGGCCCTGGCTCGAGGAGTGCTCCCAGCTCTGCCAGAGGCCGAAGTCGTCGAGGTTGACGGCGTACTCCACAGCAGCCGAGACCCCCATGGTCATGGGGCCGTTCTCGAAGACCAGGATGGAGTCGTCCAGCCACTGGAACTGGTGCTGGTGATCGAACAGGTCGGTCTCACCGTCGATGAGGGTGAAGTCCGACAGGTCTCCTCCCAGGCGCCAGTCCACCGCGCCGGAGGTCCGATCGATGCGGGCGATGCTCTCGAAGGCCAGGAAGGAGACCAGGTAGGCGTCTTCTTCCTCGAGGTAGTCGATGGCGTTGGCGTGGGGCCACATGCGGCCCATGTAGGCGTCGGAGGCGTGGTACTCGATGTCGGGATCGGCCCAGACGTCGTAGACCACGCGGGTGGAGCCGTCGGGGGCCAGCTCCACCACCAAGTCGCCGGGTACCGAGATCCCGTCGATCTCCACGGGATCGTAGACCAGGGCGGCCAAGGTGCCGTCGGGGAGGGGGACGAAGTCGTGGTGGAAGCTGGCGCTGGGCAGGGCCTCGAAGTCGGTTCCATCCAAGCCCACCCGATACAGCGCGGCCTCGACGTCGTCGTTGAGGTTCATGTCGAGCAGGTACATGGAGCGCCCGTCGGGGGCGAGGTGGGCGCGCGACAGGCCGTCCACACCGTCCATGGTATGCCACCAGACGTACTCGCCGTCTTCGTCGAGGATCACCGCGGTGGGGGGCATGGCGGCGACGGTGGTGACGAGCAGGCCCCACCAGGTCTCGGCGCCCGCGACTCGACCGAGGGTCAGATCGGGCAGCTCGGCGGGGGGCAGGCCCGTCTCCACCCGCCACTCGGCGCTGCGCTGGGTCTCGCCGCCAGCCTCGACCACGGCCCACAGGCTGTACTCGGAGCCCGGCTTCATGCCCACCAGCACGGTCTCGAAGTCGGGGCCACTCGCTGGGTCCACTGGCACAGTGCGCTCCACCTGCCCGTCACGGCCCAGCTCCCACCAGGCGTCGTCGATCTCCTCGGCGTCCACGCTCCAGGTGGCGGTGTAGACCGTGGGGATCGCCTGGCTCTGCTCGAGCTGGATCTCGAAGCCGTCGTCGGGACGGCAGGCGAGGGTCAGGATCGGGATCGGGAGCGCGAGGGCGAGGGCGAGGCGTTGCATGGCGGGCTGCAGTCTAGCCGTCCAGAGGCGGGGCTGCTCGCTGAGCGGGGGGGCGGGCGGGCGTCCGAGTGGGCCCATCGGGCACGAAGGCGCTCACTTCTGGAGACCACAGGCGGGAAGCCGGGCGGAAGGAGGGGGGTCCCGGATAGGCTCCCCTCCCCCCTCTTCTTCATGGAGCCGCCGTGGCCCTCCTCGACAGCCTCGTTCGCCAGGCCTGGTCCGCTGGAGCCAGCGATCTGCACCTCGAGCCCGGCCTGCCGCCGGCCCTGCGCGTGCGGGGCCAGCTGCGGGTCTCCGGCGAGCCCATCGGCGCCCAGCAGTTGATGGGCGCGGCGCGCTCGGTGGCACCCGGCGAGCTGTGGGCCAGCTTCCTCGAGCGCCGGTCGCTCGACCTCTCCCGCACCATCGCCGGGGTGCGCTGCCGGCTCAACATCTTCGAGACGCAGCGGGGCGTGGCCCTGGCGGTGCGGCTGCTCACCGGCTTCGCCGCCACCCTCGAGACCCTGAACCTGCACCCCTCGCTGGGGGATCTGGTGGAGCGCAGCCACGGGCTCATCCTCATCTCGGGACCCACGGGCAGCGGCAAGTCCACCACCATGGCGGCGTTGGTGCAGGAGATCAACCGCCACGAAGCCCGCCACATCATCACCATCGAGCAGCCCATCGAGCACCGGCTCGAGCCCAAGAGGAGCTTCATCCGCCAGCGCGAGGTGGGCCGCCACACCCCCAGCTTCGAGCAGGCCCTGCTGGACGCCCTGCGCGAAGACCCCGACGTGCTGGTGGTGGGCGAGATGCGCCGCCAGGAGACCATCCGGCTCACGCTGGATGCCGCCGAGACGGGCCACCTGGTGCTCACCACCGCCCACTCGGGCTCGACCACAGAAGCCCTGCAGCGGGTGGTGGCCGCCTTCGCCCCCGAGAAACAGGCCGCCGTCTGCGCCCAGCTGGCGGAGTGCCTGGTGGCCGTGGTCTGCCAGAGGCTCACGTACC
>CAZHIK010000395.1:0-8109 GCA_964532635.1 uncultured Enterobacterales bacterium | reverse complement strand
GAACCCCCAGGTGCTCATCGATGCGGTGGCGCAGGAGGCGCGCGGCTGCCTGTTTGTCATGGACAACCAGCGCATGGCGGCCATCTCGGGGCTGCAGAAGGCCCAGTACGGTGCCGAGCACGCCACCTGGGATCACGTTGCGGTGGACTATGTGCAGCTGGGTGCGGCGGTGCATGGCGTTTTGGCTCTGCACGGCGGCCACACCATCGAGCGGCTGTATGCGGCCCTCGAGCAGGCCTGGGCGCACCCGGGGCTGTCCTTGATCCACCTGCCGGTCTACTACGGCGACGATCCCCTGGGTGGGCTGGGCGCCTTCGGGCGCTGGAACGTGGGCAACTGGGTGGCCGACACCCAGAAGCTGCGCCACGACATCGGCACCTGAGGTCCCCATGCTGCGAGTGCTCCTTCCGGTGCTGATGTTGTGCCTGGGCTGTCGGCCCGAAGACACGGACCGACCGGACGACCCCGGCGACAGTCGCGCCCCGGTGGACAGCGCCGACACCGGGCAGCGCCTGTGCCCCGAGCACATCCCCCTGGATGTCGGGGAGCAGGTGGTCTTCGAGACCATCGGGGACCTCGAGTGGACCAAGCTCACGGGCATGTACGCCCTGCCCTTCGAGGAGGGTGGCTGGCGCGCCTGGGTGAAGGCCAAGAACGCCAGCGACGACTTCGCTGTCGTGCGGGTCTTCAACTCCCTGGACGGCGAGACCTGGTCGCCCCGCCCCCCTTGCGGAGTGGAGTACGACGACTGGGTGGCGAGCGTCGGCACCGTCACCGTGCTGCCGTGGAACGAGCAGTGGTGGATGTGGCTTCGGGCCGACGACGCCGAGGTCCACCAGCGGGTGGCCAGCGCCACCAGCGAGGACAGCTGCGCCTGGACCATGAACCCTGGCTACTACGGTGGCGACGAGGACTGGGCCGACGACGCCATGATGGCGCCCCACGTCATCGAGGGCCCCGATGACAAGCTGTGGCTGTACTACAGGGGCAGCCCCGATGTGAACCAGATGGACTCGGCCATCGGGCTGGCCACCAGCGAGGACGGGTTGACCTGGACCCCTCACCCCGACAACCCCATCTTCCCCCCCAGCGCCGACGGCTGGGACTCGAGCCTGGTGGGCGGCCCCCACGTCTGGCTCGAGGGCGATGTGTGGATGATGCTCTACAGCGGCCACGATCGCGAGGTGGATCCCAGCTGGGACTCCCAGCTCGTGGGCACTGGCAAGCGCATCGGGCTGGCCGCCAGCACCGACGCGGTGCACTGGGTGCGTTGCTCCCCCGAGCCGCTCTTCGAGCGGGGGGTCAAGGACGACAACCCCTTCGTCATCGAGCACTTCGGCCAGCGCTGGCTCTACTACCGCACCACCGACGATCCCGACGCCAAGGGCGGGGAGATCTGGCGTACCCTCTGGCCGCACTGATCAGGAGCCACCCTTCAGCGCCCGCTGCAGCAGCTTCCATCCCCAGCGGGGCTCGAAGCTCATGCCGGTGCGCACGGCGGTCTCGAAGGTGCAGTAGCAGTCGCCGTCGCGCACCTCGCGGCGGAAGGCCTGGGCCGTGCTGCCGTTCCAGAGCGCGCCGAGGTCGAAGTCGGCGTCCCGCAGGTTGCCGAAGCTGTCGGGCCGCAGCTCGCAGGGCATCAGCTCACCGCGCTCGGTGATCACGGCCACCAGGGAGCCGGCGGTGCAGCCGCGCAGCTGACGCTCGCCCCGAGCGTGGCGGGCGATGATCTCGCGCTCGAGGGCGGGGCGGCCCGCCAGGAGGCGCCCGAGGGGGCTGCGGCCGGCGCGGCGGTCTTCGAGGCTCTGCAGTCGGGCGGCCGCGCGACGATACAGCTCGAGGTCCACGCCGCCCTCGAAGCTCGAATCGGCAGTCTTCCCCCGCACCAGCACCATGTCCAGGCGCGAGCAGCCCAGCTCCTCGGTGACGAAGTCGAAGCAGCGGTCGAAGCCAGCCTGGGTGGCGTGGGTGAAGGTGAAGACGAAGCGGGGCACGAGGCCGGGGTGGCGCGCGGTGGCAGCCCGCAGGGCGCTCCAGGTGGCCATCAGGCGCTCGAAGGCTCCTGGACCCCGCACGGCGTCGTGGTCCTGGCCCACGCCGTCGATGGACAGCTGGAGCTCGAGCTGCAGCCCCGGGCGGGACGGGAGCAGGTCGTCCAGCAGCGCCAGGATGCGGTCGGTGTGCCAGCCGGTGGAGGTGATGGTGATCTGCCGGCTGCGGCTGGCGCTGTCGTGGAAGGCGGCGGTGATGGCCGCCAGATCGTCGCGCACGAAGGGCTCGCCGCCGGTGATCAGCAGCTTGGGTGTGGGCGGCAGGCGCGCGGCCAGGCGGCGCAGCTCGGTCAGGCTCAGCTCGTCGCTGGCGGGGGTGCGCTGCTCTGCGGGGCCGCACAGGCAGTGCCCGCAGGCCAGGGGACAGCGCTGGGTGACGAAGAGGGTGAGGAACAGGGGCGCGGGCCCCGCCCGGCGGCGGGACAGGCCCGTGCGCAGGTAGCGGGTGGCGAAGGCGGCCCGGCCTATGCGGCCCCCCGCGCTCCGCTCGGCGGGACGGCTTGCGTGGAGGGCACCCCAGCCCATGCCCGCCAGGTAGGAGGTGGCCTCCACCCCGCACAGGGGCAGGGCCGCCGCGGCCTCGCGCAGGCCGCGCTCCCGCAGGGTGAACGCTGCGAAGGGTAGGTTGGCGGCCAGGAAGGTGGCGCCGCCGGCCAGGGCGATGGGCGCGCCAGCGGGCCCCAGGGCCAGGCTCGCCAGGCCCAGCCCGGCTCCGATGGTGGAGAGCGGGTATCGGGTGGACAGCAGGGCGCGCCCGATGGGGCTTCCGGAGGGGCCGCAGTGGGCCAGCACCGAGTGCACGAAGAAGTAGCCCACGTTGAAGCGGTGCTTGGCCAGGCCCCAGGAGTCCACGGCCTTGAGGTGCCGCCCGCGGATGGTGGGTTCGGCCGCCAGGCTGCCAGGGGGCAGGTGGAAGCGGGTGACCACGTCGTCGGCGTAGCGGGAGAACCAGCGCTCCTCCCACCCCCCCATGCCCTCGAGGACCTCACGGCGCAGGGCGCAGATGGCGGTGTAGGCGCTGGCCACCCGCCGGCCGTGGCCCAGGTGCTGGTAGTGGATGGAGGTGTTGGCGAAGGCCGAGCACAGCCCCGGCGCTCCCGGCTCGAGGTCGACGGAGCCGTTGATGCCCAGCAGGCCGGGGTTGTCCTGCAGGGTGCTCACCATGCGCTCCAGCGCGGCGGGCTCGATCACCATGTCGGCGTCGAGGAAGGCCACGATGGCCCCTCGGCTGGCCCGCCAGCCCGTGTTGCGGGTGGCCGAGGTGCCCCGTCGCACCGGGTGGCGCAGCACGGTGCAGGGGTAGCGCTCCAGGACGGCAGCGGTACCATCGGTGGAGCCGTCGTCTACGACGATGAGCTCGGCCTCCGGAGGCAGGGCGCGCACCGCAGCGTCGAGGCAGGCCACCAAGGTCCTGGCGCCGTTGTGGACCGGGATCACCACGGACAGGAACGGAGCAGGGCTCGAAGACGCCATCGATCCCAGCTAACCGACCGGATCCCGCGGATCCGGGTGTCAGACACCTGGACTCGATGATCTCTGGCCGGCATGAGCCCCCAGCCGGGTCGCTCCCCTCCTCGCGCCCTCCGGCCCCCCGGAAGGGAGACCGACCTTCCGCCCACGCTCCGGGCTATGTCCAAGCTGTCCTCCGTACGGCCGGAGCCGAGCCATGTCCTCCGACGCGCCCCGCGGCTTGATCCGCAAGCTCACCTCCTACGGTGATCCCGGCTTCTCGCGCTTCATGCGCCGCGCCTTCCTGGCCTCCGCCGGCTTCGACGGCGCGGATCTCGAGCGCCCCATCGTGGGCATCGTGGACACCTCGTCGGACTTCAACCCCTGCCACCGGGACATGCCGGCGCTGGTCAGCGCGGTCAAGCGCGGTGTGCTGCAGGCCGGGGGCCTGCCCTTCGCCTTCCCCACCGCCTCGCTGCACGAGATCTTCATCTCCCCCACCACCATGTTCCTGCGCAACCTGGTGGCCATGGAGACCGAGGAATTGCTCCGGGCCCAGCCCATGGACGCGGTGGTGATGCTGGGGGGCTGCGACAAGACCGTGCCGGCCCAGCTGATGGCGGCTCTCAGCGTCGATCTGCCCGCCATCCACCTGGTCACCGGCCCCATGCGCACCGGCTCCTTCGAGGGGGAGCGCCTGGGGGCCTGCACCGACTGCCGCCGGCTGTGGGCCCAGCACCGTGCTGGCCAGCGTAGCCAGGAGTGGATCGACCAGGCGGCCCTGGAGCTTTGCTCCACCGGGGGCACCTGCATGGTGATGGGCTCGGCCAGCACCATGGCATGTCTGCTCGAGGCCGCGGGCCTGGCCCTGCCCGGCTCGGCCACGCCACCCTCGGGCAGCGGCGCCCGGCTACGCATGGGCGTGGCCACTGGCCGACGGGCGGTGGAGTTGGCCCAGGAAGACGGGCTGAGCCCCCGGTCGATCTTCACCGAGGACGCCCTGCACAACGCCCTGTGCGTGCTCGCAGCCCTGTCCGGCTCCACCAACGCGGTGGTGCACCTGGCGGCCTTCGCTCGGCGGGCCGGCCTGGGCGCTCTGCTGCCGCGGCTGGACGCGGTGGCGCGACAGGTCCCGGTGCTGGTGGACTGCAAGCCTGTGGGCTCCCGCTACATGGAAGACCTGCACCAGGCCGGTGGCGTGCCCGCCCTGCTGGCGGCCCTGCGGCCCCTGCTGCGGCTCGACGCACCCACGGTCACAGGCGCCTCCCTCGGTGAGCAGATCCAAGGCCACCCCGGTCCCGGCGACTGGCAGGACCTCATCCACAGCCTGGACGCCCCGCTGCAGGGCCCTGGCGCGCTGCGGGCGCTACACGGCAGCCTGGCACCCCGGGGCGCGGTGCTCAAGGCGGGGGCGGCCACCCCGGCCCTGTGTCAGCACCGCGGTCCGGCCCTGGTCTTCGAGGGGCCGGCCGACGCCGCGGCTCGTATCGACGATCCCGATCTGCCAGTGACCCCCGACACGGTGCTCGTGCTGCGGGGTGCCGGCCCGGTGGGCGCGGGCATGCCCGAATCCGGCTCCCTGCCCATCCCCCGCAAGCTGGCGCGCCAGGGAGTCACCGACATGCTGCGGGTCAGCGACGCACGCATGTCGGGCACTGCCTACGGCACTGTGGTGCTGCACTGTGCGCCAGAAGCGGCCGTGGGCGGGCCCCTGGCCTTGGTGCGGGACGGGGACATGGTGGAGCTGGACCTGGCCGGGGGCCGCATCGACCTGTGCGTGCCCGACGAAGAACTCGCGGCTCGCCGTGCTGGCTGGCAGCCCCCGCTCCTGCCCGAGCGGGGCTGGGCCAGGCTCCAGGCACAGCACGTGCTCCAGGCGGACGAAGGCGCCGATCTGGACTTCCTGTAGGATCGCGCGATGGACAAGCTCTCGCTTCTGCTTCCCCTCGGCCTGCTCGCCTGCGAGCCCCAGCCCGGCGACAGCGTCGCCGACACGAGCTGGAGCCTCGATCTGGTGGAGGTGCCCGCCGGTGCCTTCCTGATGGGCTGCGATCCCGATGTGGATCCGGCCTGCGAGGACGACGAGCTGCCACAGCGGGAGGTGACGCTCGCGGCCTTCACCATCCTGCGCACCGAGGTGAGCCACGCCGCCTGGCAGGCCTGCGAAGACGACGGTGCCTGCGAGCCTCCGCTGCTCCCCTCCGATCTGGTGCTCTCCCCGCAGCTCCCCGTCACTGGCATCACCTATCTCAGCGGCGAGGCCTTCTGCGCCTGGGCCGGGCTGCGCCTGCCCACCGAGGCGGAGTGGGAGAAGGCCGCCCGTGGGGACGACGGCCGCCTCTACCCCTGGGGCGATGCCGAGCCCGCTTGTGATCTGGCCCACGGCCGCGGCTGCGACGAGCCCCTGTTGCCGGTGGACAGCCTCGAGGCCGGGGCCAGCCCCTACGGTGTGCTGCACACCAGCGGCAATGCTTGGGAGTGGGTGAGCGATGGCTACGCTCACGACTACTACGAGGAAGCGCCCAGCGAGGATCCCCCGGGACCCGAGGGTTCTTCGCTGCAGCTGCTGCGGGGGGTCGCAGTGTACAGCAGCTCCGACGCACTGCGGGTCAGCAACCGCCAGGTGGCGGTTCCGGGCATGACCTGCCCCATGTGCGGCCTGCGCTGTGCGGGGGACGCGCCATGAGACCCTTGCTCCTCCTCGTTCTGCTCGCTGGGTGCCAGCGTGTGGTCCCGCTGGACCCCGACACCTCGGCCCCCTTCGAGGAGACCCTCGATCCCGCTTCGATGCACCTGCTGGCCACCGCCCTGCCCAGCTTCTCCGGGATGCCAGCGCTCGTCGAGCTGGACCTGGCCTTCGAGGAGCGCTGGCGCTTCGAGCTGCTCCTGGGCGGGGCGGAAGGGGCCTGGCGCCTCGAGGGCGGAGACACCGTCTTCGCGGCGACCAACATCGTGGACTCGATGGCTTCCTCGGTGGTGCGCATCGAAGCCGACGGCACCCTGGTGTGGGACTACGACGACCTCTTCCTGGCAGGGCTGGGCTTCTCCCACGGCGTGGTGGCCACCCCCTCCGGGGACTGGATCACGCTGGACACCACCGGGGGGCGCCTGGTGAGCTTCGACGAAGACGGCAACACGCTGTGGACCTACGACTTCCACGAGGCCGGCGAGCCCGGCTCCCCCAACGGCATCGCCACCCACACCACCAGCGACGATCGCACCCTGATGGCGGTGAGCGCCCTCGACCGCAGCGAGGGTGTGGGCGAGCACCAGCTGGTCCTGCTCGAGTGGAGCGCGCGCGACCAGCCCCCCGTGGAGCTGTGGCGCTGGGCCCTGCAGCAGAGCGAGGGCATGGTCTTCCCCCACGGCCCCCGCATCACCGACGATGGGTTGGTGCTGATCTGCCTGTCGTCCCTGGGCCAGGTGGTGGCCCTGGATCTCGAGGGCCAGGAGCAGTGGCGCATCCCCGCCGCCGAGCGCGGCCACGCCCTGGCCTTCCCCCGCGACGCCTGGTTCCTGGCCGACGGCAGCCTGATCGTGGCCGACGGCGCCAGCGAGCTGGTCCGCGTGCACGATCCCTTCGGCGCCTTCGAGATCGTCAGCGCGGTCAGCGTCCCCGACATCTTCTCGGTGCACCCGGTGGTGTGCGGGGAGGACGAGGGGCTGCCCTGCCTGGGGGGCTAGCCCTCCAGCGACTCGCAGATGGTCTGTTCGCGGGCGTTCACAAGGTGGCGGAAGCAACTGGCGCGGGGCGAGCTTCGAGTCCAGGTGGTTCCATGCGTGGGGATGGTGGGTGCTGGGTGCTCGGCAGGATCGGTTCCAGCATGGTGGGGAGGAGCGTGGGGAACAAGGCGGTGGTGGTCGGCCTCGCGGGATCCATCTCGGCGATGTCGAGGTCCAGGCGGAACAGCTGCTCGCAGGCTGGCCGATCCCAGGTTGGGCAGATCTCGGAGCTCGGGGCCTCGGCCCAGTCCGCTGGTGGAGAGAGACAGGCCTCTCCCTGCACCAACAGGTCCGTGTCGTTGTCGGACCAGGTGTTGCCCCCGATCAGAGCCGAGGCGTCGTCCAGGAAGAGCCCAGCTCCCTGGTTGCTCGTGAGCGTGCTGCGCTCGATGGACAGCCCGGCGCTGCCGTCCCAGGCCGAGACTCCCGCCGCGTACACCCCGTCCCCGCAGCGGGTGGTCGAACCGTGTGGGACGCCGATCCCGCCGGTGAGGGTGACGCCCTCGAGCCGGTAGCTGCCTGCCCCTTCGAGCCAGGCGCCGGCCACCAGGTTGTCCGAGATGATGCTGTCAGCGATGAGCAGGTGGGCAGGGTCCATGCCCTTGGGCTGGGCAGCGTGGATCCCCACACCTCCACCGAGATCGGCGCTCTGTCGGCTACCCGAGATTGTGGAGCCCCGGATCTCGAGTGCGCTGCCGTGGAGCGCGCATGCTCCTGCGAAGGCATTGTCGAACAGGGTGCAGTCATCGCAGTGGAGCCGTGCTCCATCGAACCACGACAGCAAGCCCGGGCCCTCGTTGGCCCAGACGTGGGTGCCGGAGGCCGATACGGTGAGCAGGCGACGGAACGCCAGAAGGTAGCATGAGGGCGGAGAACCGGCCTCGGC
>CAZHIK010000394.1:0-8130 GCA_964532635.1 uncultured Enterobacterales bacterium | reverse complement strand
CGTCGTAGTCGTAGTAGTAGACGGTGCCGCCGATGTGGGTGTCCTCGTCGTCGGTCAGGCCGTCGCAGTCGTCGTCGATGCCGTTGCAGTCCTCGGTGGCGCCGGGATTGACCGCTGCGTCGCTGTCATCGCAGTCGGTGTCATCCGCGACGAAGCCGCTGGGCTGGGAGCACGCCATCGTGAGGCTCGAAGCCTCGCCGTAGCCATCGCCATCGCTGTCAGCGTACCAGGTGCTGGCGTCCGCGGCGTCGTCCTCGTCGGTGGTGCCGTCGCAGTCGTCGTCGATGGAGTTGCACAGCTCGGTGGCGCCGGGATTGACCGCGCTGTCGCCGTCGTCACAGTCGGTGCTGTCGGACAGGTAGCCGGAGGGCTGGGAGCAGGCGGCCGTGGTGTTCGAGGCGTCGCCATAGCTGTCACCATCGCTGTCGGCGTACCAGGTGCTGGCGTCGGCGGCGGCGTCTTCGTCTGTGGTGCCGTCGCAGTCGTTGTCGACGCCGTCACACAGCTCGGTAGACCCCGGGTACACCGCGGCGTCGCTGTCGTCGCAGTCGGTGGCGTCCGCCACGAAGCCCGTGGGCTGCTCGCAGTCGATGTCGGTGCTGGCGGCGTCTCCGTAGCTGTCACCGTCCGTGTCGGCGTACCAGGTCGATACGTCGATGGCGTCGTCCTCGTCGGTATCGCCGTCGCAGTCGTCGTCCTCGCCGTTGCAGACCTCGTCGGCGCCAGGGAACTGGGCGTCGTCGTTGTCGTCGCAGTCGGTGCTGTCGGCGACGTAGCCGCTGGGCTGATCGCAGTCGATGTCGGCGGAGGCCGCGTCGCCATAGCTGTCACCGTCACTGTCGGCGTACCAGGTCAGCACGTCGGTGGCGTCGTCCTCGTCGGTGTCACCGTCGCAGTCGTCGTCCAGGTCGTTGCAGGTCTCTTCGGCGCCGGGGAACCGCGCCGGATCCGCGTCGTCGCAGTCCTCGCAGGCCGCCCAGCCGTCCTCGTCCTCGTCGGCGTAGCCGACCGAGCCGTCGCAGTTGTAGTCGGCAGGATCCGTGCAGTCGGACTCCTCGGCGCCGGGGTGGAACGCGGCGTCGCCGTCGTCGCAGTCGCCGCCCTGCTCGGCGTAGCCGCTGGGCTGCTCGCAGGCTTCGGTGGTGGTGTCGTCCAGGCCGTAGTCGTCGGCGTCGCTGTCCAGGTACCAGGTCTGCGCGTCGGTGAGGTCGTCGTCCTCTTCGTCCACCAGGTCGTCGCAGTCATCGTCGATGTCGTTGCAGATCTCATCGGCGTCGGGGTTCACGGCCGCATCGCCGTCGTCGCAGTCGCCGCTGTGGTCGGAGAAGCCCTCGACGGGGGCGCAGCTCTCCATGGCGCCCTCGTCGATGCCCCAGCCGTCCTGGTCGGCGTCGGGGTACCACAGGCTGCCGCCCTCCTCGTCCACGTCGCTGTCGCAGTCGTTGTCGATCCCGTCGCAGACCTCATCGGCGCCCGGATAGACCTCGGGGTTGTCGTCGTCGCAGTCCTCGCTCGAGTCGTAGCCGTCGCCGTCCAGGTCCGATGTGGGGGGAGCTGTGTCGTCGCTGGGCTTGGGGTCGGTGGGGTCGCAGGCCGTGAAGACCAGCAGCGAGCTCGCAGCGAGGAGTGAGCGGAGGGGGCGGTACATGGAACGGACTCCGGGTTGGTGGCTCGGGACGTACGGGTGGCATGGAGGACCGTCGTAGTATGCCCTTCGACCCGTGGGGCGTCACGAATGGCAACGACGAAACGTATCGCGGGTCAGCTGCTGCGGATTCGGGTCGGTGGACAGGGCCACGCCGCCACGGCGCTCACGGGCAGGGCCAAGCCCCCAGCAGCAGGGTGTTGTTGTCCTCGTCGCACTCTTCGACCACATCGTTGGGATCGACCACCATGCTCACAGTACCCGAGCCCCACTCGGTGGCGCTGACGGTGATGGGGCCCAGCACACCGCCACCGCCTCCGGGCAGCAGGCCGCTCAGCTCGTCGAGCACCGGGGAGCCGTCGGCCCGTTCCAGGCGCACCAGCGCGCTGGCGGTGTCCAGCAGGCCCCCGTTGGCGACCAGCAGGTAGACGTCGATCTGATCGATGGAGCAGGTGTCCAGGCAGATCTCGGGTTCGTGGGGCTGGAGGTCGGCCAGCCAGTGGGAGGGTCCCAATTCGGTGCCGCCGGCCCTGAAGTTGTTCCAGGTGAGCCAGTTGTCCTGCTGGGTGGTGGGGATGCTGCCGTCGGTGTCGACGTTGGTGATGTGGTAGGCGTGCTGGTTCCAGATGGTGCGGGACGGCGCCCAGGACGCGCTGGAGTCGCCGATGACGGTGATGCCGTTCCAGCCGCCGGAGCCGGAGTGGTTGGTGGAGCCCAGGATGATCTCGGCGTTGTCGTCGTTGTCGACGTCGGCGATCACCGGGTACTCCCAGGCGGTGCCGTGCACGTGGCTGTCGTGCTGGTAGATCACGGCACCGGTGGCGCCATCGAAGATGTAGAAGGCCACCTCGTCGGCGAAGACCACCTCGGCGGTGCCGTTGGCGTCGAAGTCGAACACGCTGGACCCGGTGGCCGACGACGAGTTGTCGGTGATGTCGGCGTTCCACATCACCGTGCCGTCGGTGTCGATCACGCTGTAGTACCACTTGCCCGCGACCCCGATCTCGGGCTCGGTGTCGCCGTCGAAGTCGGCGATGGTGGGCGGGCCCCCGCCGCCGGAGTTGGTGGAGGCTTGCCAGATCAAGGTGCCGTCGGGCTCCCACACGTAGACATCGCCGGTGCTGTGGATGGTGGTGACGATCTCGGGTGCCCCATCCAGGTCCATGTCGCCCACGGCGCAGAAGCCGTCGGCCAGGCCGCTGACGGCCAGGGTGGTGCCCCACATGTCGTAGACCGTGTTGCCTGCGACGATCTCCATGATGCCGTCACCGTCCAGGTCCACGGGGATGGAGATGCTGCCCCACGACGGCCAGGGGTGGGAGTCGGGGGTGGCGGTGCCACCGGTACCGACGCCCAGTTCGTTGCCCGCGCTGTCCAGGATGATGTGGCCCACCACCACGTCGGCGTCCCCATCGCCCTCGAGGTCCGCCAGCGACGGGTAGCTGTAGATGCTGGTCAGGGTGTCGGAGTAGACCCACTTGACCGTGCCGTCACGCTCGAAGGCGAAGATCGAACCGTCCATGCCCACCGAGACGATGTCGGGGCTGCCGTCTCCCTCGAGGTCGCCCAGGGCGATCCCGCCCACCCGGGAGATGCCGTACTCGACCTCTTCCCAGGTGAAGGTGCAGATGCTCACCACCTCGGCGCTGCCGTCGCCGGAGACCACGTGCAGGCAGCCGTTGGAGGTACCCGCATCGTCGAACGCGGTGTAGGCGATGTCGGGGACGTCGTCCCCGTCGATGACCCCGTCGCCGTTGTCGTCGGTGAGGTTGGCGATGGCGGGCATCACGTAGGGGTGGGTGAAGCTGTCGCCCACCGTGTAGGTGATGGTCCCCTCGGTGGTCCACTCCACCACTGGGTCGAAGCTCCCCGGCGAGGGCTCGTTGAGGCAGGTCTCGTCCTGGGAGGCTTCCGGCGGGTCGGGGGCCGGGAAGTCATCGCAGTCGGGCAGGGGTGCGGTGTCTTCGGGGGGCTCGGTCTCGGCGGGGGGCGAGGTGTCGAGGGGGACGGTCTCGTCCTTCTCGGGGTTGATCTCGTACTCGCTGCAGGCTGCGGTCAGCAGGACCAGCAGGAGGGGAGCGTGGAGGAGCCGAGCCTCGAAGCGACGTCTGCGGGGTGTTGCCATGGTGGGCGGGAGTATACACCGGGGGGTCTGGCGGTCTTGGCGGCTTCGCCTCCACCTTGGGGGGCTTTCACGAGCCCGAAGGCGGGCCGTATGGGGCTTGGTAGACCCCTGATGCCGGCAGCTCGGCTCTCATCGTATTTCGTGCTCCTGCCCCCACCGTTCAGGTCAGACACCACAGCGGCAGCAGGAAGCTGCGCTCGTCGGCCTGTGCCGGATCGCCGTTGTGGATCAGCACTCTGTAGGGGATGGCCAACCCAAGGCACGCGTGGTCGGCCTCGAAGGCGTCCAGCACCCAAGCCTTCGCCTCGGGCGGGTCGCGGTCCTCGAAGCTGGCCTTCACCCCAGTATGACCACTGAGCTGTCCACCGGGATCCTGATGAACCGCCTGTCCTCTTCACGCCCGCCCAGATCCCGTTGACCGCGGCGGTCAGCTACTCTTCGGGCCCTCCCCCCCACCGGCCGCCCAGGTAGCCCCGGATGTGCGCCTCGATGTCGACTTCCGCCACCAGGTCCGGCTGTGCCGAGGCGAACATCCCCGCGGCGAAGAGCGGGCCGATCAGGGCGGTCACCGCTTGGAGGGGAGGCTCGGCCCGCAATGCGCCGCGGGCCTGGTGGTGTTCCACGACGCGGCGCAGGGCGCCGACGTTGGTCCAGGCCACCTCGAGCACGGGGCGCAGCTCGGCGTGGCGTGGCACCTCCACCATCAGCAGCGGTAGCAGGGCGCCAACCTGGAGGTGCGTCTGGAGGTAGGCCTCCACGATCGCGACCAGATCTGCCTGGACGTCTTCGGTGGGACGCAGGGCTCGGATGGGAACCCGCTCGAGCTGAGCGCTCAGGGCGGCGACCACCAGGCCCGCTTTATCCCCGTAGCGGCGGAAGAGGGTGGCTTCGTTCACGCCGGCGCGCGCGGCGACGGCCCTGGTGGTGGTGCCCGCGTAGCCCTCGGCCAACCACAGCTGCAGGACCGCTTCGAACAGGCGCGCTTCGTCGATGCGTCGTGGCATGACCACCTCCTAGGAGTGAGTGTATGCAAGTAACCACTTGCAATCCACCGCAGGGCGAGTATTATATGCAAGCAGACACTTGCAAAAAAGGCCTCCATGAGCTTCCATCACTCCGACAACGACGACGTCCTCGCGGGCTTCGGAGCCAACGAGCGGGCCCTGCTCGAGCGGGTGCCCACGCTCCCCCTGCGCCGCCTGGCAGCGGCGATGGTGCGGGCGAAGCAGCGGCTGCAGTTCACTGGCTGGCTGCAGTACACGATTCCCGTGGTCCCTGCCACGGTGCTGGCGCTGCTGGCCGGTCTCCTGGCACTGGTGGGCCTGCCGCGGCTCGCGGCGGTGGTCGGTCTGGTCCCCGCTGTCTTGCTCGTGGTGATCCTGTTCGACATCGTCACGGTGAAGCTGCGGCTCCGTCCCCCCGAGCGCCGTCCGCCGCGCCGCGACGATCTCGACGTGTTCGCGCTCATGCGGTCCCGCCGCTCCTGTCGGTCGTTCCAGACCCGGGCGTTGAGCGATTCCGACCGTGAGGCGCTGATGGACTCGGTCCGCCGGCACATCGCCCAGCCGACCCTCGGCCCGTCTCCGGTCCGCCTCGAGTACATCCGCGGCCCGCTGACGGTCTGGCCCGTGGTGAACGCCCGTGAGTTCCTGGTCGCCGTGCTACCCAAGCCCTACGGTCGGCGCTCCATCCTGGACGTCGGTCGCACGCTGCAGAAGGTGGTGCTCGACGCCACCCGCATGGGCCTGGGGACCTGTTGGATCGGCCCGGGGGCCGACAGTACGAGCCTGCAGCGCTTCCTGGGCGAGCGCTTCGATCCAGAGCGCCAGCAGGTCATCTGCACCTGCGCGGTGGGCTACCCCTCCCGCTTCGTGCCGCTGTTCATTCGGATCTTCGGCCGATTCGGCCGGCGTCGCCTGCCCATCAGCGAGCTGGTCTTCACCGATGCTCGCCTGGAGCGGCCCGCGGCGCTGGGCGAGGGGTTCGCCGCCAGGATCGAGCCAGTCCTCGAGGCCTGTCGCTGGGCGCCTTCGTCCTACAACGGGCAGACTACCCGGGCGGTGTTGCGCACCGACGACGCTGGCAGCCCGGCCGGGATGGACTTCTACGCGGCCACTGCATCGCGCTACTACGCACCGGTGGCGGTGGGTATCTGGTGTGCCAACTGGGAGCTGGGCTGTGAGGCGTTGGGCCTGTCGGGGCAGCTCGTGGCCGGCGCATCCCCCGAGGGGAAGCTCGATGTTCCTCAGCACGACGTCAGCTGGGTGCCCGGCGCCTACACCAACGAATAGCGCAGCCGCTTGCGCTGGCCGTCGCGGGTGATGACCAGCTTGACGTTGTCCTTGCTGCGCAGCTGCCACCACAGGGCGACGACGCCGGCCAGGGAGTCCACCTTCTTGCCGTTGGCGGCGCGGATGATGTCGCCCTGCTTCAAGCCGGCTTCCTCCACCGGGCTGCCGCAGCGCACGCGGCGGATGCGGATGCCGGCGATGTCGCCGTCGTCGTCGCGGTACCAGGCGGCGCTGCCGAGCTTCTCCGCCTCGGCGGTGTGGCCGAAGTAGTAGTCCAGCAGGGCGCGCTCGATCTGGTAGCTGTTGCCACCGGTGCTGGTGACCTGGCCGGTGCTGGCCATGCACTGCTGGCGGCGGCCCTTCTTGCTGCCCTCACCCTTGTTCTTGCCCTTGCTGGTGCGCTGGCTCTCGGCGACCTTCTTGGCGGCCTCGCTGGCGGTGGGGACGCCGCCCTCCATCGCCAGCATGTCGTCGCTGGGAGCGCGCTTGGCGGGCTCGGGTTCCTTCTCTTTCTCGGGAGCGGGCTCTTCCTCGGCGGCGGGGGCCTCGGCCAGGGCCGGGATCTCCATGATGTAGGCGGCCACCCGCTCGGGGCTCGTCACGGCGTCCACTGTGGCATCGAGCTTGCCGGCGATGCCGCCCAGGGCGGCGGGCAGGAGGTACAGACCGGCCACCAGGGCGGTGGCGGTGATCCGCTGCAGGCTGTCGATGAGGGGACGCATGGACGGGCTCCCGAGTGGGGGACAGCCCTTCCGACGGCCCTTCGCGGGTCCCATTCGAGGGCTGGGCTCTCAGGCCTCTTTCACGGGGAGCGGTGTGGTAGCCTCGGGCTGCCGCTGCGCCCCCAGCGAGTGTGCCGTGCTTCCCTTCCTGCTCGCCTCTGTCCTGTCGGTGACGGCCGCCCAGGCCGAGTGCCCCGCCTCGGCGTCGTCGCTGTCCGATGAGCTGGGGCGCGCGTACTCCGCCTACACCGCCTTCGAGCTGGAGAGCTTCGAGGCGCGGGCCGCCTCGTCGATCCGGCGGGCCGAGTGCCTGGAGGGGCTCATCGCCCCCGAGCTGGCCGTGCAGCTACACCTGGTGGCGGGGCTCGCTGCCTGGCTCGACCAGGATCCTCGCAGCATGGCCGCTGCGGTCCGGGGGGTCTACGCCCTGGAACCGGACTTCGAGCCCGGGGTGGAGGTCGCGCCCGAGGGCTCCCGCATCCGGGCGGTCTTCGACACCGCCCGTGCCGGGGAGCCTGGGCCGAGCCAGGCGGTGGTGGGGCCGGAGCTGCGGGTCGACGGGCGGCCTGTCGATGCGGGGATGCCCCTCGAGCGGGCGGCGCTGGTGCAGTGGACCACCCGCGACGGGACCGTGCGCAGCTGGTACCTGGACGGCCTGGGGCTTCCTTCTGAGCTGGTGGACGAGCTGGCCTTGGCCGCTCCCTCGGCGCCGCATCCCCGCCACCGCTCCCGCGGACTGGTGGCAGCTGGTGGTGTGGCGCTGGTGGCGGGAACCGGAGCACTCTGGGGGGCTCATGCGGCTCGGCAGGCCTACTGGGACAGCTACACGCTCGAGGAGGAGCAGCGCTACTACCGGCTGAACCGCAGCCTCTCTGTCTCGGGCTACGGCCTGCTGAGCCTGGGGAGCCTCGGCGCGGTGGGCGCCGTGGTCCTGTGGGAGTTCTGATGCGCCACGTCCCACTGCTCCTGTCGATGCTCGGTGCGGGCTGCACCATGCTGGGACCGGCCGACCGGGAGGTCTGGCTCGGCCGGGCGCTGATGGAGCTCGAGCCAGCCTTGCCCCCGGGTCAGGAGGACCTGCTCGAGGGCGTGGGTGGTTTTCGGCTGACTGTGCTCGGCGAGGGGTGGCGGGAGCAGCACGACCTGGACTGGGCTGGCCCTGGTGAGCCCGTGCAGGTGGAGATCCCCACCCCGGACGAGCCCGTGCGGCTGCTGCTCGAGGGCTTCACCGGCTCGAGCACCAAGCTCGACTTCCTGCTCCTGCGCGGGCTCAGTACGCTGCAGGACATCCCCGGGGGCAGCCGCCTGGAGCAGCCCCTGTTTCTGGCCGTGGTGGGGAGCTTCAGC
>CAZHIK010000393.1:0-8135 GCA_964532635.1 uncultured Enterobacterales bacterium | reverse complement strand
TTCTTCCATAATGATCGTCGAACCCGAGCTTTCAGGTCTCGACGCACGCTGCTAGCGCCTCGCCACCTCCGCCAAAGCCTCTCTGCCCTCGAGGGCGCTGGCGTGGCGTGGAGCGACCTCGAGCACGGCGTCGAAGTTGGCCCGCGCCTCGGCGCTGCGGCCCAGCTGCAGCTGTGTCCAGCCCAGGCCCGCCCGCAGGTCCACGTCCGAGGGGTAGGCAGCCAGCGCTTGGCTGTAGGCTTCCTGGGCCTCGACGTAGCGGCCCAGGTTGTACTGGGCCCAAGCCAGCCGGCCCAAGGCCAGGGTGTTGTCAGCATCGATGGCCAGCACGGCCCGCGCCGCGGTGACCGCGTCCACCCAGCGCCGCTCCGCCAGCAGGGGCAGGATCAGCCCCAGGCGCGGCTCGATGGCAAGGGGCTCGAGGTGCACGGCTGCCTGGTAGGCCTTCACCGCCTCGGCCTGCTCGCCACCGAGGTACAGCAGCCAGCCCCGCCGCAGCTCCCAGGTGTAGCCCCGCCGGCTCGAGGGCACGGAGTAGATGGCCGTCAGGGCGTCGTCGTAGCTGCCCAGCGCCTCGAGCTCGTAGGATCGCTGCCAAGTGTCCGAGGCCGAGCCAGCGATGGCCGCCGTGGGAAGGGAGACCGCCAGCATCACAGCGAGGGTCAGGGTACGCAGGCTCATGTCAGCTCCTTCGGGCGCTTGCGGCGCCGTCGGTGGGGGTGTCGGTACGGATCAGACGGTGGGAGCGGCCGCAGCAGATGACCTCGACGGAGCGCAGGCCCTGGCCTCGGCGCAGCACGGCGCGGGTACGCAGCAGGGGCTGGCCTCCCACCCCGGCTCGGCTGGTGCCCCGGATCTCGAGGCCGTCGCCACGATTGAGCACGCGGTAGTCCAGCTCGAGGCCACCGCGAGCACTGGCCATGGCCTTCAACCGGGGGCCGGGAGCCGCGGTCCAAGACAGCAGCGGAGAGGCGGGCACCACATCGCACCAGCGCAAGCGATCCTGAGCCTCGAGGGGCATCCGAGGCAGAGCAGCGCGGATCAGGTGAAGGCCGCTTTCCCGTGCACCCATCACCTCGTAGGTGGTGAACACACCGTCCTTGCGTGTGAAGGCCAGGCTGGCGCCGTTGCGCTCCGAGCGCAGCAGCTGGTTGCCCAGCAGGTCCACACAGGGGGCCAACAGCTCGAGCCAGCTACGGCCGTCGCGCTCGTGCCAAAGGGCGATGGTCTCCCCCGGCTCGAAGCGCAGCATGGCGGCCTGCGAGGCTGTGGCCTCGATGTTTCGCACCCGCTGCTGCTCCTCGGGAATGCAGGCGCAGTACAGCTGCTCGCGGTCGGGCAGGACCACCACCACGTCGTGTAGCTCCACCGGGATGGTGGGAGAGCCGACGCGGGGTGAGGCCTGGAGCTGGAAGTGCAGGTGGGGCACCGGCGATCGGCCGGAGCTACCGCACAGGCCCAGGGTCTCACCCTGCTTCACCCGCTGGCCGGGGCGCACCTTGATGCTGCCCCGGGACAGGTGGGCCACCAGGGAGAACAGGCCCGGGGCGTGCTGCAGCACCACCACGTTGCCCCAGCGCTCGTCGAGATCGGGCTCGCCCACGGGGCTGTCGGGCAGGCCGTCCACCACCTCGACCACCACGCCGTCGGCCGTCGCCAGTACCGGGAGCTGCCAGCAGTGGTAGTCCTGGACCCGCTCGCCGCGGCCCCGGTGCTTGCGACCCTGGGCGTCCAGCACCTCGAAGTCCAGCCCGTGGCGCCACAGCCCCTGGTGGGTGTGCTCGCCGTCCACGCCCTGGGTGCAGGTCCAGGTGCCCAGGTAGGGGGCGCGGAAGCGCAGCACGTAGCGGGCGCCGAAGCGGGCCACACGGGTGCGGTAGTAGCTCAGGTTCTCCTCCGGAGTACCCGGCACGAAGTCCACCGCCTTGGGCGCGCCATCCCGCACCCGCTGACGCATGGCGGACAGCATCACCACGAGTGCCAGGTTCAGGGGCAGCACCAGCAGCCCCAGACCGCCAAGGGCGTTCTGTCCGGCGATGCACAGCAGCGCAGCCACGATCGCACCGGTGCCGGCTACGCAGAGCGAGGACCACGAGGGCACGAACCAGATGCCCCCCAGGCCGATGGCCACGAACGCCATGTTGAGGGCCAGCATCCACACCAGCAAGGGCTGGGACTCGGGCAGGGCGGTGCCGATGAGCCAGGCGCTCACGAAGGCCAGGGTCGCCAGGCCGGTGCCAATGCGGCTGGACAGCACCAGGGCCGCCAGCAGCACCAGGCCCGCAACGGGGTGCGGCAGGAACAGCAGCGTGCCCAGGGCCCGCAGGCCGTGCTCCACCATCCCGGGCACCCAGGCAGGCACCGGAGCGAGCGCTCCAGGGAAGGCCACAAAGCTCACGCCCAGGGTGGGAGCGGCGATGAGCAGCAGCCAGGTGACGAACACGAAGGGCAGGGTCAGCACGGGCAGGCCCGAGCGCGCCGTCAGCGTGCTCTGGAGCGCAGCGGTGATCAACACCACCACCACCACGCCAGCCAGCCCCATACCCAGGGCGGGCAGGCCGGGCTCGAGCAGCGCCGCGCAGCCCAGGGCCACCAGCAGCGCGTTGTAGCCGAACAAGCCCGAGCGGATGGACTCCGCCGACAGCTGCAGGCTGCGGGCGATGAGCCCCGCCAGCAGCACCGCACCGGCTCCGGCCAGGAACAGGCGCGGGCGCACCAGGGTGGCGGCCAGCATGAGGGCGCCCACCCAGCGGGAGCGGGAGAAGAGGAGCTGGGCGTAGGAGAGGAGGAGGGTGTCGGTGATGGTGGTCACGATGGGGGGGACGGCCAGACGTCTGGTGGTCGTCCTCGTTCGGGAGGGGATGAACCCCTCCCCTACATTCGCGTTCGCGATCATCTCAGCCATTGGGGCACCTCCTCCTGGGCCACCACGGCCTGCAGATCCTCGGCCCGACGCATCAGGGCGTGCCGGCCGTCGCGTCCCACCAGCACCACCGCCGGGCGGTAGGTGATGAACTGCATCCACTGGGTGACGTTGTAGGCCCCCACGTTGCGGAACACGACCTTGTCACCCACCCGCATGGGCGGGAACAGCAGGGTGTCGCGCACCACGTCGATGTTCATGCACAGGGGGCCGTGCACCACCGTGGGCTCGAGGGTGTCACGGAACGCCTGGGCCGGCACCAGGTCGTGCTTGTACCAGAAGCTGGTGAACAGGATGTTCACCCCGGCGTCCACCACCAGGTCGCGACGCCCGTCGGGCAGGCGCTTGTTGGCCAGCACCGAAGACACCAGGTGGCCGGCATCGTCCACCAGGGCGCGGCCGCTCTCGAGCACGATGGTGGGCAGCTCCGAGGGGCTGCACTCGAGCGCCTGCAGACCCTCGAGCACCGCGTCGGCGTAGGCCCGGAAGCTCGGGGTGGCCTGATCGCCCGGCAGGTACTGGTCCTTGAGGGTGTTGTGGCTGGCCAGGCCGCCGCCCAGGTCCAGGAAGTCCACCACCACCCCGAAGCGCTCCCGTAGCTCGTTGGCCATTCCCGCCAGCTTTGCGGCCGCGTCGCGGTAGGCGCCAGGCTCGGTGATGAAGGTGCCCATGTGGGTGTGCAGGCCGCACAGCTCCAGCCGGTCGCCCGCCAGGATGCGGCGGGCGGCGTCCATGGCCTGGCCGTTGTCCAGGTTGAATCCGAAGCGGCTCCACGCCGGGGTGCCCTCGGCAGCCAAGCTCACCCGGATGGCCACCCGGGGCCGGCAGCCGGTGGCGATGGCCACCTCCTCGCACAGGGCCAGCTCGTCGAAGTGGTCGATGTGCACGATGGTGCCCGCAGGCAGAGCGCGCTCGAGCACGGCGCGGGACTTGAAGGGTCCGTTGAAGTGCACCCGGTCGGGCGCCACACCCAGCCGCATGGCCTTGTCGTACTCGAACTCCGAGACCACCTCGGCCCAGGCCCCTTCCCGGTGGAACAGAGTGCAGACCGCGTCGAGGTAGTTGGTCTTGTAGGACCAGGCCAGGCGCACCCGCGGCCAGCGCAGCGCGAAGGCGTCCCGCAGCTCGCGGTAGCGGTCCTGGATGAGCCGCTCTGAGAACACGAACAGGGGCGAGCCGTAGCGGGCGACCAGCTCGTCGACCGAGACACCCTCGATGTGGGTCTGAGGCTGCATGGCGCGCACGCGACCGAACTTGTTCATCAGGCCGGGCTGGTGGCGGATGAGGACGGGACGTTCGTAGGGCATGGCGGACATGTCAGGCCTCCTGGGCCAGAGCGAGGGCGGGGCTGCCCAGCAGCTCGCCGGTGGCGGACAGCTGCTGGAGCTGGGAGATGTCGGTGATCTGGTCCAGGGAGATGCGGACGAACATCGTGCCGACGCGGTAGTCCTCCAGGGATGGCACGGGCAGGCCCATCGCCAGCCGGGCCACCGCCCAGGGCAGGTTCATGCCCGCGCCGGCGCTCAGGTAGGTCCAGGCCGGGAAGCGGGGGTTGATCTCGAGCAGGTGGTAGCCGCCACGACTGTCCTTCATGACCTCCACCTCGCAGGGGCCGCGCCAATGGGTGGCGGCCATGAAGCGCCGGGTGAGCTCGATGAGCTGGGGGTCCTTGATGGCCACCCCGGCCCAGCCCTTGCCCTTGTCGGTCAGGCTGACCTTCTTCATGGGCAGCGCGCCCACCAGGCCGCCGTGGCCGTCCCCCACCGCCACCACGTCGTATTCTTCGCCCACGACCATGGACTGGGCGATCACAGGCACGCCCCACTGGGCCACGATGGAGTGGAAGGCCATGACGGCCTCGTCCACCGAGCGGGCGAGCTTGGCACCGTAGTACTGGCCCTTCATGAACACGGGGAAGGGGATCTCGGTGTGCAGGCGGTATAGCTCGTCGACGCTCGAGACGATCCGGGTGGGGGGCACAGCGATGCCGGCCTCCTCACCCATGCGCGCCAGCTTGGCCTTGGAGCGCACCCGCAGGTGCTCCTGGGTGGGGAGGAACAGCCCGATGCCCAGGTCGTGCAGCTCGTGCTGGATGGCGATGAACGCGTCCAGCTCCGAGTCCAGGGTGGGGATGATGGCGTCCAGGCCCACCCGCTCGTGGATGAAGCGGATGCGCTGCAGCAACGCCTCGACTCCCTGGCTCGGGTAGGGCAGCAGGAAGATGTCGTCCACGATGTCCGGGGCGTAGTTGCCCGGATCCATGGCGTCGTAGGCCAGACCCACCAGGCAGCCGCGGAAGCCGGGGGCCTCCCGCAGGGCTCGGATCACCGAGATGCCCGGGCCGGGATTGTCGGTGGCGTTCATGGCCGTCACGGCGATGGTTGCGAAGCGCGCGTCCATGGCTCAGTCCTCCAGCACGAAGTCGTGGGCGATCAGGTCCGCTCGGCGGAGCAGCAGCAGGAACTCGTCCAGGTCCCGGGCGGGGTCATCGCCGGGAGCGAGCTGGAAGCTCTCCTGCAGCTGGCCCACCAGGTCCCGGCGGCCGGTGCCGACCTTCAGGCCCTCGATGATGGCCCGGCCGCTGGCGTTGATGGTGAACATGGCGCCGGTGCAGGCATCGAAGACCATGCCCGAGTCACTGATGGCGAGATCGCGAAGGCGTGGATGCTGATGCATGGTGTCTCCTCGGGCAGGTCAGAAACGATGGGTGAGGCCCAGCTGGGTGGTGAGCACCCAGGAGGACGATGAGGGAAGCTCGGTGTCGTCGGACTGCAGCCGCAGCAGCTCGGTGGTCAGGCTCGGGGTCCAGGAGCCGTCGAGATCCAGGGACGCGCCAGCCCAGCCGCTGCCCGCGATGGTGCCGGGCAGGTTGTAGACCAGGGAGGAGCCCAGCAGCACAGGGCGCTGCTCCCGCCCCGCCTTGGCCCCCAACCGCAGGTCCACCCGCTCGCCATCGCGGGACAGCTCGAGGCCCGCCGACACATGGGGTGTGTCATCCACCAGCTGCAGGCCGGCCAGGGGGGAAAGGGTCACAGGAATAGAGCCCAGGGGCTGGTTCCAGCTGGCGCTGCCACGGTGGATCTCCTGGTCCTCGTAGAGGCTGAGGGAGTACTCACCGCGGAGGTTGGCCCCAGAGGCTGCACCGAGGCGCGCCACAGCGCCCAGCACGAACGCGCTGCTGTCGTCCTCGGTGCCGTCCAGGATGCCTGCGGCGTGAAGGGTGGCCCCCCAGCGGGCACGGGCGAGCCCCGCCCAGGCCCAGGCTTCGTGCTGGGCTGCGGCGCTCTGCACACCCATGCCAGGGGGCTGGCCCGGGGTAGGCTCGCTGTCGGACATCTCGGTGAGGACCAGGCGGGTGCCGCGGTAGCTCGCGCCCCCCACCAGGCTGCCGTTCCAGCTGGAGACGCCGACCGCCAGGCCTTCACCGTGGGAGCGCCCCGGATCGCCAGGGTAGAGGGTGCCCGCGGCCGCCAGGCCGGCCTGGGCCCCGCGGCGGCCGTAGCGGCTGGCCTCGAGCCCATCCAGGGCCCGTCGGTCCGAGGGGCGTTCGTCCACCAGGGCCTGGAAGGCGGCGGCGGTGTCCTCACCCAGGTGCCAGCGGGCCCAGGCCAGCCCCAGGCGAGCCTCGTAGTGGTCGGCGTTGGCGGCCAGGGCCCGGTGGTACCAGTCCACGGCAGACGCGTGTTCGCCCGCCTCGGCAGCCGCCCAGGCGCAGCGCAGCGCCAGGCCGGGATCCTGCGGATAGCGCTCGGCCAGGGCGGCCAACTCCTCGAGGCTCTCGGCGACCGCTGGCGACGCGACGAGGAGAAGGCTGGCGATGATGGCTGCGCGGGTCATGGCGGCTCCGTGTCTCACAGCACTTGAGAACCGTGAGGCAGGGGCCATGGCAGCGGGTGACAACCCGCGACAAGATCGTTCCGTCGAGCGGTCGACCGCCCAATGTTGGGGCGGACTGCATGCCAACCCGCTCGGTTCATTCTCCGCCCGCCAACTGTACAAAGTGTCGAAAACACCTTGCCGCCCCAACCATCCCCGGCTGCCGTTTTCTTGAACGCGGAATGCAGCGTCGGAATACGGCAACGTGGGATCGCCGGGACCGATGGGAGGGAACGGGATGGACTGTTCGACGAAAACGCCCCCCCCCAAGGGGAATCGTGAGATGGGCCGACGCTTGCTGCCGGGTGAGAGCGGCCTGAACGTCGCCCTGGTGCAGGCGGTCCTGGTCGAGCTTCTCGAGCACCAGCACCAGAGCGGGCTGGCCGCGGAGCTGCGCATGGGCCAGGCGGTGCTCGACGCGCTGTTCGGCGGCAGCTTCTCCGCCTTTGGAGCGCGCTCCACCACCCACCACAGCTACCGGGCGCTGGCCCAGAGTGACGACCTGCCGATGAGTCACAGCCGGCTCCGCAGCGCGATCCTCCTGGTGGACCACGTCCGCAAGCTCCCGGATGCCCTGGTGGAGAGCCTCAACCTCTCCCAACATCGGGCCCTGCTGCCCATCACCGATCCCGAGCGCAAGGTCTCGCTGGCCGTACATGCGGTGCAGAACAAGCTCGGCACCCGACGGCTCCAAGCGCTGGTGTCGGCAGACCTCGATCGGCGATACGGCGGCCGCAAGCCCGGCCGCCGTCGCCTGCCCGCCCATGTCCGCCGGGCCAGGCGCATCCTCACCATTCTCCGGGATCTGCCGCCCAAGCCGGGCGCCCGGCGTGACCTGCACGAGCACCTCTCGCCACGGGAGCTTCGCACCCTGCGAGAGGGCCTGGTTGCCATGATGGGATCCCTCGGCGATGCTGGGACCAGCATCCAGGCATCCAGCGGACTCCAGAGGGTGAGCCGGTCACGGACTGCGCTCCCCCCAGCGGCTATGCCAACGAGCCCACCGACTGCGACGACGGCGATCGGGACATCCACCCCGGCGCCGAGGAGATCCTCTGCGACGGCGTAGACTCCGACTGCGACGGCACGGGAGAGTCGGCCGTGGCGGTCTGGGACGGCGTGGAGTTCGCCAGCGTCGAAGACGCTGTGGCTGTCGCCGAGCGCGGCGGCGAGGTGTTGGTCTGCCCCGGACGACACGACACCCAGCTCGAGCTACCCGGCGGCAGCCAGCTCATCCTGTCCTCATGGTCCGGTGATCCCGAAGCTACTGTGCTCACCGGCGGCGGCACCCACCGCATCATCCTGGTGGAGCCGGGCTCGAGCCTCACGGTGCGGG
>CAZHIK010000392.1:0-8147 GCA_964532635.1 uncultured Enterobacterales bacterium | reverse complement strand
ACCAGCAGCGCGGCGTCGCCGACGGCCGTGGGGTGGGGGGTCTCCATGGGGTCGAAGGTGGTGCCGAGGTGGTCGGGCTCGCCAGCGGTGCCGGTCTCGGGGTCGTACTCGGCTGCTGCGAACATGCCGGCGCTCTCGCGGCCGTGGTTGACCTGAAGCACGGCGTCCTCCCCGATCTGCTCGCGCCATGCCGCGTACAGCTCGGAGGTGGTCACCGCCTCCTCCCACCACAGGGGGGCGCCGCCGTTGCGGGCCTCGGGATCGGGCTCCACCGGGTAGATGTTGTGGTGACCCCGGACGTTGGGGGAGATCTCGTCGCCGGGGATGGTGATGGCCCAGCCGTCCAGGCCCATGGCCTCGGCCACCGGGCGGTAGTCGGTGGCGTGGTCGTGATCGGTGGAGACGTGCACCTGCAGGTCGTTGCCCAGCACGGTGACCAGCCGCTCCTCCACCGTCAGCTCACCGTCGAGGGAGGGCGAGGCGTGCGCGTGGGGATCCATGCTCACCCAGCCGGCGTGATCCATGCTTCGCTCGAGGACCAGGGTGGCCTCGGTGGTCTCGCCAGCGCTGAGGACCAGATCCTCCACCAGCCCCAGCTCGTAGCGGAAGCCGGCGTGGCCCTGGAGATCGTAGGTCCCGGGGGGCATGGGTACGAGGACGGTCTCGTCGCGGACCCAGGCGGTCTTGCGGGCCTCGCCCCGGGGACGATCCTCTCCCAGGCGTTCGTCGGGGGGCTGGGGATCGGCGGCCCCGTCGGCGATGTGCACGTGGACGACGGCGGGGCGGGGATCGCCTTGGTCATCGAGCACCGTCAGGCGCAGCCTGGCGCGCTGGGGCAGGGCCAGGTCCTGCTCGACGGACTGGCCGTCCGACAGCTCCACAGCTACCGGTTCGCTGCGGCCGTGACCGTCGGCCTGGGGTGAGGGGACGATCGACGAGGGATCCGCGAAGCCCTGCAGTGCGGCGGCGTTGGCCGAGCTGTGGGCGTAGACGCCATAGGAGCCCGGACCCGCGGGGAGGTCCATCCACTCGTTGCTGCCGTCGCCGGTGACCACCAGCCGCCAGCTCCCCGGATCGGTGACGATGCGGTAGGCGCCGTCGCTGTCGGTGACGGCCACCATCCAGGGGGTGCCATCGTCGTCGGTGAGGAAGACCCGAGCCCCCGCCGCGGGCTCATCGCTACCGGCCTCGGTGACCCGGCCCTGGACCTCGGCCAAGGGTAGGCCCTGCAGCTGGCGGCGGTGGGCCTCGAGGGTGGCCAGGTCGGCTGCGACCCCGATCGAGCGCGTGTAGGAGCCCTGCTCGTCTTCGTCCAGTTCCAGTCGGTCGCCCTGGGCCAGGAGCATGTCCAGACCCTCCCCGAAGCCAGCGAGCCCCGCGGGCATGCCGCCGTCCTCGCGGTAGATGGCCCAGGCCTGGTCGTCGAAGCGGGAGACCATCGCCAGCAGCGGCCGATCACCCTCGGGGGCCTCTCCGGCGTAGCCAGCGCCGGGGGTGAAGGGGACGTGGGTGGCTACGTCGGTCATGCCGGCGTCGAGCATGTCGAGCGCCAGATCGTCATCCGAGCTGTTCAGGATGGTGGTGGTGATGCGCAGGGCGGGGGAGCCTGGCTCGAGCTCGAACGTCTGGGTGATGCTCACGCCGTTGGGTTCGAACAGGCCCGGCAGCTCGAGCATCCCCTCGATGTAGGGGATGGCGCTGTCGGTGCCGGTGGCCTGGATCATCGCGCTGCCGCCACGCTGGCCGTCGTCCACCACCTCGATGTGATCAGCCACGAACAGCCGTCCGAAGCCCGCCATGGTCAGCAGCTCGTCCAGGCCGTCGCGATCGGGCTGGCCTTGGGGGCGTACGATGTCGAGATCGATGAGGGAGCCGGGCTCCCCCACGTACCAATGACCGTCTCGCAGGCCCCGAACCACGAAGCGTGCCCGGTCGTTGTACAGCAGGAAGTCGCCGGCCTGGGCCTCCCCGGAGGTCCCGCCGATGAAGGCGCCGATGTCGTCGTCGGCGAGCTGTCCAGCGCGGGCTTGGGCCGCTCCCAGCGGCTCGGTGAGGTCGGGCGGAGGGAGCTGTGGCTCGTCCGCCCCGGTGTCTGCAGGGTCACGACAGCCGAACGTGGTGAGGATGATGAGCGGGAGGATGGGGAGAAGTCGTGGATGCATGTGGGCATTCTATACACCCTGGCGCGTCCCGGGCTCCCTCTGTGGCAGTGCGATAGGCCACGCCCATGCTCATCCCCAAGCCCAACGACGCCTGCCCTTGCCACAGCGGCCGCAAGTACAAGCGCTGCTGCCGCCGCGTGCACCAGGGCGATCCCGCGCCCACCCCCGAAGCCCTGATGCGCAGCCGCTACTCGGCCTACGCCATCGGGCTGGTGGAGCACATCCTGCGCACCACCGATCCCACCGGCCCCCACTGGGAGGCCGATCTGGACCACTGGGCCGGCGACGTGGCCACGTTCTGCGACGCCGTCACCTTCGAGGGGCTCGAGGTGCTGGCGGCGGAAGCCCACGGCGATCGCGGCATGGTGGACTTCCGGGCCCAGCTGTCCTCCGAAGCCGGCGCCACGGTCATGGCCGAGCGCAGCCTGTTCCGCAGGGTGGATGGCCGCTGGCTCTATCACTCGGGGCTGCGGCGGGAAGGATAGGGGGCGGGCTCAGCTCCCCCGCCCGCTGACCTCGACTTCCAACGTGGGCTCGTCGGGATCGTTCGACCGGATCACGATGGTGTCCTCCATGTCGGTCCCCGGCTCGGGCGTGTAGCGGAGCAGCAGCTGCACGGACTCGTCGGAATCGAGGACCTCTGGTTGGAGCCCGTAGACCGTGAGGTTGGGGTCCTCCGTCTCCCGTGTCAGGTGTGTGAGCTCCAGGTCGCTGCCACCCTGGTTCCGGATCTCCACGGTCATCCACGCGACCGGCTCGGCCTTCCAGTCCACGGTGCCGAAGCGCGGCCGCCACGGCGAGGCTTCGATGTCCGGCTCATCGGGGCCGAAGTCACGGCTCCAGTCGGTATCGTAGGAGGGGACATCTCCCGGGATGCACGCGGGTGTGAGCAGCAGCCCCACACCCAAGGCGATGGCGTAGCGTGGTGGGCGGTAGCGAAGGATGGGGCGGCGCTGCACGGAATCCTCGGGTCCAGGGTCATCATGCGCCGTGATGCGGACTGGGAGCAACCCTCTTGGCAGCCACCTTCACATCTACATCGGCCCCCCGCGCTCGGGTCGATGAGTCCTGCGTCGATGGCTCGAGCGAGTGTCGCCGACGAGGAGGAGTGAGGAGCGACCGAGCCGATGGCCCTGGAAGGCCCTCCCGCTGGCGCTCCTCGCTGCGGCCTCCTGGGTCCGAGCAACAGGTCAGCCTCCGCGCCCGTGAGCGCGGCCCACCACCTGCGCGGCGCCCAAGGGGGCGGGGCGATGTTTCCGGTTACGCTCCTATGCCCCCTCTCCGGAGCCTGGCCATGGACTACGATCTGCTGCGCATCGACCTCGAAAAGACCATCAGCGAGGAGCTGTACACCCAGTTCAGGGGCGACATCATCGAGCGTGTGCTGCGGGAGTCCAAGGTGGAGCAGAGCCAGGAGCACCTGCGCATGATGCTCGAGGGCCACGCCTTCCGCCTCACCGAGCGCATGGCCCCTCGGCTCTACAAGCTCTGCCACGGGGTGATGGAGAAGCTGATGTTCGAAGAACCGGTGGAGTTCTTCGTGCGTTCCGATCCCGAGCTCAACTGTGCCGCCTACACGCGGGTGGAAGAGGACCAGGCCCACATCGTGATGATCAACTCCGGCCTGCTCGAGCGCTTCGATGACGACAAGATGCGCTTCGTGATCGGCCACGAGCTGGGCCACCTCATCTCCCGCAACTCCGAGCTGGTCCGCATCATGGGCTTCGTCTTCCCCGAAGGCGTGGACGTACCTCTGATCTTCAAGAACCGGCTGGCCCTGTGGCACAAGCTCGCGGAGCTGTCCGCCGATCGCTACGGCTTCATCGCGTCCCCCGATCTCGCCACCTGCATCCGGGTGTTCTTCGAGCTGGCCTCGGGCCTGAACACCGAGCGCATGGCCTTCGATCCCATGGCCTACCTCGAGGAGATGGAGAGCGTGATCGAGTTCTTCCAGGACAAGGGCACGGTCCAGGGCAGCCACCCCATCAACCCGGTGCGCATCAAGGCCATCGAGCACTTCTCCAAGTCCGCGCTGTTCGAGGCGGTGGCCGACGGCGACGATCTGAAGGAAGATCCGGATCTGAAGGCCGAGGTCGACGAGCTGCTGCAGATCCTGCTCCACGCTGGGCTGTCGCCGCTGGACGAGCAGCGCAAGCGCTTCCTGGCCGCGGGCGGCCTGATCATGGCCGGCGCCGACCAGGAGCTCACTGTCGACGAGCTGGACCGCATCCTGGCGCCCCTGGCGGCGGTCACCAGCTTCCCTCGCACCTACCTCGAGTCGGTGATGGGCTCAGGTGAGGTGGGGAAGATCTTCCAGGACTCGGTGACGGCCATCCTCCAGGCCAACCCCAGCGAGCGGTACAAGATGTTCGCCTACCTCATCGACGTGGCCCTGGCGGATCGCGCCATCCGGGATCCCGAGGTGGAGCTGCTGTTCGATCTGGGCGAGAACGTCTTCGGCATGCCCCACAAGGAGGTCGCCCAACAGCTGGGGGCCGCCATTCAGCGCTCCTTCATCCCGCGCTTCTCGGGATCGTAGCGTGGTGGAGGTCCCCCGCCGGAGCCAGGCCATCGCCGCCTGGCGTGAGCAGGGTGGCGGCCTCGCCGCCGTCTTCCCCATCCACCACCCTCGCGCCCTGTGGCGCGCGTTCGGGCTGCTCCCGGTCGAGGTCTGGGGGCCCCCCCAGGCCGACACCTCCCGGGGTGACGCGCGGCTGCAGGCCTACACCTGCTCGGTGGTGCGCTGTGGGCTGGCTTTCCTGGAGACCGGCGGGCTCGATGACGTGGAGCTGATCGTCGTGCCCCACGCCTGCGACTCGCTGCAGGGCCTGGGCTCGCTGCTCCACAACTTCTCGCCACCTCCCCAGCCGGTACTGACCCCCTACCTACCGCGCACCCGCGACGAGGCCGCCGTCATCTTCCTCGCCGCAGAGCTGCGGAGCCTCGGGGAGCGGCTGGCGGAGAGGACGGGCAGGGCGCCGACCGATGTGGAGCTGCTCGCCTCTGTCCAGGCCGAGGAGCGGGCCGACGCGTGCCTGGTGGAGCTGTTCGGCGCCCGCCGCCATCTGCCGCTGGACAACCTGGGCTTCTACCGCCTGGTGCGAAGCCGTGAGTACCTGCCGGCGGAGCGCTTCGAGTCTCTGGCCCAGGCCGCGCTGCGCGAGCGGGTGGACAGCGAGCGCCCCGGCCCCGGAGTCCTGCTGTCGGGGCTGCTGCCCGAGCCCATGGCCATCCTCGAGGTGCTCGACCGCGCTGGCGCGGTGGTGGTGCTCGACGACTACGCCTGCTCCGGGCGCCGGCACTACCCGGCCGGGACCTCCGATGATCCTTGGGAGCGGTTGGCCCAGCGCCTGCTGCGCGGCCCACCCGATCCCACCCTGGGTCACTCCATCGCCGAGCGCATCGAGCACCTGGTCGCGGGCTGCAGCCGCACCTGTGTCAGCGCCGCGGTCTTCCACGGGGTCAAGTTCTGTGAGCCCGAGCGCTTCGACCTGCCGCTGGTGCGCCGCGGCCTCGAGGCGGCGGGCATTGCCTGCATCGACCTCGAGGTCGATCTGGCCAGCCCACTGGCCCACCAGGCGGTCACCCGTGTCGAGGCCCTGGTGGAGGGTCTGTCATGAGCCTGTTCGCCTCCGCCAGATACCACCTGAACGTCAACGTCATCGGCAAGGCCTTCCTGCGCTACGAGCGCATCCGCCTGGCTCGCAAGCTGGCCAACCCGCGCCCCCATCCCCACCTGAACGCGCCCTTGGTCACCGGCGCGGAGCTCAAGGAGCTCATCAGCCGCCACTACCTCAAGGGCCAGTATGCCAGCGGCCACCGACCGGTGGCCTGGGTCACCTCGGGTGCCCCGGTGGAGTTCCTGCAGGCGCTGGGATTCTTCCTGATGTACCCGGAGAACCACGGCGCGGTCTGCGGAATCCGGCGCAAGGCCGAAGAGCTGTGCTCCGCCGCGGAGGACCAGGGTTGGTCCCGGGACATCTGCTCCTACGCCCGCACCGACATCGGCACCGTGCTCACGGGCATCACCCCGGTGGGACGATTGCCGCGGCCCGATCTGCTGCTGTGCTGCACCAACATCTGCCAGACCGTGCTGTACTGGTACCGGGTGCTGGCCGATCACTTCGGCTGCCCGCTGGTGATCATCGACACCCCGTTCATCTACGACCAGGCCACCGACCACGCCGTGGCCTACGTGCACCGCCAGATCGAGCAGGCCGTGGAGCAGGCCGAGCGCGTGGCCGGGCGCAGCCTGGATCCCATCGAGCTCCGCCGCGTCACCCAGCTGTCCCGCGACGCGGTGGACCTGTGGATGCAGGTGCTGGACCGCTGCCAGCACCGCCCCGCGCCCATGACCGCTTTCGAGGCCTTCATCCAGCTGGCACCCATCGTGGAGATGCGCGGCGAGGACTTCGCTGTGGCCTACTATCGCCGCTTGCTGGCCGCCCTGGACGAGCGCGTCGAGCAGGGCGTGGGTGCCTTGAAGCAGGAAAAGGTCCGCCTGATCTGGGACAACCTGCCCATCTGGCATCGGATGCGCTGGCTGGGCGAGCGCTTCGCCGAGCGGGGCGTGGCCCTGGTCGCCAGCACCTACACCAACGCCTGGGGCGAGCTGGCGCCCCTCATCGATCCCGAGCGTCCCCTCGAGTCCGGGGCGCGCACCTACCTGCACGCGATCCTGAATCGCAGCACCGGCCACAAGCTCGGCGTCATCCAGCAGCTGCTGACCGACTACCATGCCGACGGCGTGGTGCTTCACTCCGACCGCTCCTGCAAGCCCTACTCGGTGGGCCAGATCGACCAGCGAGGCCGGCTGGCAGGCGCCGAGGGTGTGCCGGCCTTGCTGCTCGAGGCCGACCACAACGACCCGCGCTCCTTCTCCGAAGAACAGGTGGCCGCGCGTCTCGACGCCTTCCTCGAGGTCCTCGGAGTCTGATGGCCGTCGCCGCGCTGGGCATTGACCTGGGATCCACCACCACCAAGCTGGCGGCGGTGGACGCGGCCGGCGAGCTGCTGTGCCGGCGCGTGGAGCCCACCACACCCACCATGGCCCAGCAGGCGAGCGAGCTGGTGGCCCAGGCTCGGGCCGAGCTGGGGGCGCCCTCGGCACCGCTGGTGGCCACCGGCTACGGGCGCCACCTGGTCCATGGAGCCACCCGCCAGGTCACCGAGATCACCTGCCACGCCCGAGGTGTGTTTCACGCCACTGGCGCCCCTTGCACCCTGATCGACATCGGCGGCCAGGACACCAAGGTCATCACCATCGGAGCCAACGGGCGGGTGCTGAGCTTCGCCATGAACGACAAGTGCGCGGCTGGCACGGGCCGCTTCCTCGAGGTCGCGGCCCAGCGCCTGCAGCTGAGCCTGGACGACTTTGGCCTGGTGGCGCTCGAGGGTCTGGTCGAAGAACCCCTGTCCAGCACCTGCGTGGTCTTCGCCGAGTCCGAGATGATCTCCCTGCTGGCCCGGGGGGTGGCCCTCGCTCCCATCGTGCGCGGTCTGCACCGCTCCCTGGTGCGCCGGGTCTCGGCCCTGGCCCGGGGTGCGGGGGTCCAGGCCCCGGTGCTGCTCTCCGGTGGAGTGGCCCGCAATCCCGCTGTGCGCGCTCTGCTCGAGGACGAGCTGGGCCTGGCCGTCGCGGTGTCCCCCCATCCGCAGCTGGCTGGAGCCTGGGGCGCGGCTCTACTCGCCCGCTAGGCGCGCACAGACCTCTCGCAGCAGCGCGTCCACCGACACCGGCTTGCGCATCACGCGGATGAGCCCGCTGTCGGGCAGGGAGTCGAGGCGGCCGTCGCGGTCCAGCCCGGTGCAGAGCAGCACCGGCAGCTCTGGGCGCAGGGCGTGCAGGTGCTCGATGCAGGCCACTCCGTCCATGCCGGGCATGACCAGATCCACCAGGGCCATGTGTATGGGCTCGCCCCGATCCGCCCGCTCCGAGAGCAGGGTGATGCCGGCCTGGGCGCTGTCGGCGGCGAGCACGTGGTA
>CAZHIK010000391.1:0-8157 GCA_964532635.1 uncultured Enterobacterales bacterium | reverse complement strand
GTCCACCACCACCGTGGTAGGTGGGGTCCGCTTGCCTCCTCTGGAGTTGGAACGGGCCATGTCAGACACACCGAGTACGTATCGAGAGCCGCGTAGGGAGGCCCTCACCGAGCTGTACCAGCTCGTCACGGCTGCCGTCTACCACGCCGACGGCCTGTGGGGCGAGGCCACCTTCGACCTCTACCTGCGGGAGCTCCCTCCCAAGGTGGGCTACGCCATCTGCGCTGGCATCGAGGAAGCCGTCGAGACCGCCCTGGGGGCGACCATCGCGGACGATACCATCGACTACCTGCAGGGCCTGCCCGAGTTCTCCCGGGTCTCGGAGATTTTCTTCGATTCCTTGCGCCACCTCCGCTTCACCGGTGACATCTGGGCCCTGCCCGAGGGCACGCCGGTCTTCGCCAACGAGCCCATCCTCCGCATCACCGCTCCGCTGGTCCACTGCGCTCTGATCGAGTCGGCCCTCATCCAGCGCGTCGCCTTCGGCAGCTCCGTCGCCACCCGCGCCACCCGCCTTGTCCTCGCGGCAGGGGGGCACGAGGTGCTCGACTTCAGCGCCCGCCGCTGGTCTTGCCCCGAGAGCGCCAGGGCTGCGTCCCGAGCCGCCTACATCGGTGGCATCACCAACACCAGCAATGTCCAGGCCGCGGGCACCCACGCGATCGAGCCCATCGGCGCGCTGTCGGGCACCTTCCTGGCGGTCTACCGCCACGAACGCCGGGCCCTCGAGGCCATGCGGGTGCACTTCCCCGACGGTCTGCAGGTCGCCATCGGCGACGAGGACCCGCGCAAGGCCGTGGCGCGCTACCGCGACGCCAGCGAGATCCCGGCCACCCTCACCCTGAGCGAGCCCAAGCTCGAGGCCAAGGCCCGTCTGTGTCGCCAGGTCCTCGACGCCCACGGCATGAACAAGGTGCGCATCCTGGCATCTGGGGGGCTCGACGAGCTCCGCATCGCTCAGCTCGTTCGCGCAGAGGTCCCCATCGATCAGTTCGCCGTGGGCACGGCGCTGGTGCGCGGCATCGACGAGCTGGGAGCTCGCTTCGTGATGCGCATCGCCGAGATGACCCGCGGGGTGAGGATGGAGCCGGTGCTCGCTCCGGGCGCGGCTATCCATCCCGGGCGCAAGCAGGTCATCCGCTACCCCCACAAGGACGTGGTCTGCCTCGAGCACGAGGCGGAGCGGCTGGCGCGGGTGGGCGGGGTGCCCCTGCTCCACCACGTGGTCGCCCAGGGTGAGCGTGTCGGCTCCCCCGCGCCCTTGGTGGTGGCCCGCGGCTTGCGCGCCGCGGGTGTGGAGTTCCTGCCGCCGTCGTGCAAGCGGTTGAGGGATCCGCGTCCCTTCGACGTGTTCGTCAGCCCCGGCGTGCAGGCCCTCGAGGCGCCTTGAGGATCAGCCCAGCCCGCCGTCGATGTGATCGGGGGACATGAACTCTTCGAGGGGCAGGGTAGCGGCCCGGGTGAAGCGCTGGTTAGACAGGCGGAGGGTGCGGATCATCTCCCGCGCCAACATGCGCTGGAAGCGCACGGCCATGGGCTTGGGGGAGGCGATGACCTGCTGGAAGCGCTCGGCTGGCATGTGGGCCAGGGCGACCTTTGTGGCTGCGTCGACGTGGGCGCTGCGGGGCAGGCCGTCGAGCATGGTGAGGAAGCCCACCACGTGGCCCTTGCCCAGCCGGGCCAGGGTGATCTCCCGGCCGCTGGGGAGAGCGCGGCTGACGCGCACCTGGCCGTCGAGGACGAAGTAGAAGCCCCCGCTGACGGAGCCTTGCTCGATGATGCGGGTGTCGGGATCGACCCGCACGAGCTCGAGCATCTGCGCGAGCTCGCGGTGCTCGGTGGAGCTGAAGCCGCGCAGCAGCGGGATGGCCTTGAGGAAGACGGGCTCGACGGACATGATCACTCCCCCGGAGCGAGGTTCCAGGCGGCCTGGGGCGAGTTGGGTTGGCCAGCCTCGAGGCGCGCCTCGAAGAGCTCTTCGGTGCGATCCTCCATGGTGCGGAAGCGAGCCGCCAGGAGCAGGAGGATCTGGCGCAGCACCTTGGAGGCGGCCGGATGGTCGGTGGCGATGAGCTGATCGAGGGTGTCCTTCTGCATGATCAGCAGGACGGTGTTGCTCGACGCCACGGCGGCGGCCGCGCGGGGCGCGGGATCGATGACCGCCATCTCACCGAGCACCGCGCCTTCTCCGAGGGTGGCGACCTCGACGGTGACGCCGTCTTCGGCTGCGCAGCGCAGGCTGATGTCGCCCTGGAGGACCACCATCATGGCATCGCCGTGGGCTCCCTCTCGGAAGATGATGCGGCCCTCGAGGTACAGCGCGATCTGGCACTGCAGCAGCACAGCCTGCAGCTCTGCTTCCGACAGGGACGTGAAGAGCGGGAGCGCTCGGGCGCGCTCGAAGATCTGTTCCGTTTCGATCATGGCTCCAACCTGGCGTTGCCCCCCGGCCGGGAGGCGCTATCGAATGGGCTCTTGCAGCGCGATCACGGTGGTGCCGACGATCAGGTGCTCACCGATGGGGACCTGGGTGGGCTGTGCGGCCCGGATCAGCTCTCCGGAGACCCGCCAGACCCAGGTGGGGCAGCGCTCGTGGAGGGGCTCGACCAGGCAGGTACCGCCCCGAGGGGTGATGGCCACCTGGTGGCGGCCAGCGAGGGCTCGATCGAGGGTGAAGCCCGACTCACGGGCGCGGGCGGCGCGGGCGCCGGCGCACCAGCGGATGTTGGCCTGGCCTCTGCGGTCGGGGAGCGACAGCCCGGGGTGGGCGGGCTCGCGACCCAGCTCGGCGCGCTGACCCTCGGTGACCAGGATGTTGCTGGCCGTCTCGCACATCAGGAAGCCGAAGTAGGGATCGGACATCGATGCGTGGTACTTGTGGATGCGGTCGCCGACGCGGATGATCGCACCTTCGCGCAGCTCCACGCGCTCGCGCAGGCGCATGGGGCGATCATCGATGGCAACACGGGTGGAGGTTGCGATCAGGAACACACCGCCCGGGGAGATGTCCACCCGAGCCAGGGACTGGTCCGAGGCGTTGACCCACTGGCCGTGTTCGACCAGGTCGTAGCTGTAGCCACCCACCACGTCGGACATGGGCACCGCAGGGAGCGCCAGGCCGAAGTAGGTGATCTGCAGCGCGGCGTTGAAGCCGGTGTCGAGGATGATGGTGTTGGAGCCAGCGTCCTGGGTGATCACCCGCTGCTGCTCGATGATGGCGTCCTCGATGGCTTCCGGGGTGCCGATCACCAGGCCGTGGCCGTCGTGCTCCCAGGCGTAGCGGTCGCCGGGTGCGATGTGCATGGAGGCCATGTACAGGCAGGCCGGATCGAGCACCGGCAGCGAGGCCACCGCACGCCGCAGAGCGTCGCCACCCGGGGTGAAGCCCAGGGCCAGGACGATGGGCTCGGGGGGGAGGGGAGGGACCGGTTGGTCGGGACGCAGGACCACCAGGGTGTGCTGCCGGGCGGCCTGGGCCACCTGCTCCGGGAGCCACGCCCGGTTGGCGGGCACCGCGCGGAAGATGGGGGCGTCACCGGCGATGCCCTTGAGCGAATAGATGCCTACGCGGTCCCAGGGGATCTCGGCCTGGTTCATGCAGTAGAAGGTGGACTCGCTGAACCAGACCTCGTCGGCAGGGGTCTTGCTGTTGATCCGTGCGCTCAGGTTGACCGAGTCACCGAAGGCGTCGCCTTCGATCTCCTCGACATCTCCGGTGGCAGCGCTGACCCGGATGGACAGGCCTTCGGCGGCGGCCTTGGCCACCAGGTCCAGCCCTGCACGGATCGCGTCCGTGGCCGAGTCGAACAGGGCCATGAAGGAATCGCCCAGGTTCTTGACCACGCGGCCGTTGTGCTTCCGCAGGGTGGGGATGACGAGGGCTTCGTGGCTACGCAAAAGGTCGCGCAGGGCCTCGCGGTTCGAACGCGAGACCGAAGCGGTGTAGTTGGCCAGGTCCGTGAACACGACCGTACGAGTTGCTGTGGGCACGGGCGGCTCCGCATCGATCGGGGGTCAGTGAGCATACTTTGGCAGGCGGTCTCAGTCGAGCCCCGGGTGGCGAACATCTCCAAGTCAGCGCGCTCCCAGCGTGTTTCGAGGGGCGCGTTGTCAGCTTGTCAATCGCGCGGGCGTCCGGGGCGGACCGCTTGTCAAGCTGTCGGGCTGGAGCCCTCTCTGTCGGGAGATACGGTGCCTTCGTGCATGGCGGGGGCTGGCATGGTATTTGCTTCGGCTTTTCCCCAACCCCTCTGCAGGACCTGCACGGCGAGGCATCGTGGAGCACGAAGAGAAGCCGGAACGCCGGGTCATCGACCCGAAGAAGTGGGCCGCCACCGGGGCGGTGATCGCAGCGGTCTGTCTGGCCCTGGCCTTCGGCGCCGGGCGGGGCGTGGCCTTGCTGCTGGCGCTGCCCGACGGCGCGGTGGTCGGCCAGGCCCAGACCACCACCGATGACGCCTCCGCCTCGCGCCGACAGCGCTCGCGTGAGTCCACCCGGGCCCTGTCCAAGAACTCCTACCTCGACCCCATCCTGCGCCGGAACATCTTCGACTCCACCGCGGTGGGCACCACCGCCAGTGGTGACGTCGATCCCGGCGTGGACGGACGCCGCACCAGCCTGGACGTCACGCTCCTGGCCACCGTGGTGGCCGAGCCCGACTCCTTCAGCTCGGCGCTGATCTCCAGCGGCGACAAGCGCGAGGCGTCGGTGCAGGGCTACGGCATCGGTGACGAGCTGCTGGGCGAGGCCACCATCCTCCGCATCGAGCAGAAGAAGGTGGTCATCCGTCGCTCCGACGGCACCATCGAGTACATCGACATGGGCGGTGAGGGCTCCAAGCAGGCCTCCAGCGGCCGCCAGTCCAAGAGCAGTGACGGCGACGAGGAAGGCGGCATCACCAAAACGGGTGAGTACAGTTGGGAGGTCGACCAGAGCGTCATCGCCGGTGCCTTGGGCAACATCGACTCCCTGATCTCCCAGGTGCGCGCCACCCCCCACAAGGGCCCAGACGGTGAGGTCGACGGCTTCCGGTTGTCGGCCATCCGCCGCGGCAGCCTGCTGCAGAAGCTCGGCATCAAGAACGGCGACGTCATCCATGGCGTCAATGGCACCGCCCTCACCAGCGCCACCGGCGCCATGGGGGCCTTCCAGGCCATGCAGAGCGAGAGCCAGTTCTCCTTCGAAGTCACGCGCAGAAATCAGAAGAACACCTTCGAGTATTCCATCCGTTGATGCGGTCCCTCCATTCGGAGCGCTGTGGTATGAGCAAGTCTCCCCTCGGTTTTTCCCACCCCGCCTGGCTGGCCATCACGCTGGCACTCGGCCTGTGTGTGGCGACCCCCGCCTACGCCCAGGACGATCCACCTCCCGACGACAAGTCGGAGGATCTGGACGAAGACGGGCCTCGCCCCATGCCCATGCTGCCGGGCCCCGGAGGCCCCCTGCGTCGCGGCATGCCCGGCCCGCCCCGCAAGCCTATCGGCGGTAGCGACAACGACGACGGCGACGACGGCCGGGAGCCTCCGCCTCCGCCTCCCCCCGATGAAGACGACGACGAGTCGTCCCCCAGCCGCTCCTCGGGCTCCAAGAGCTCGAGTACCAGCAGCAACGGCAACGGCAACGGCAGCGACGACGAGGCCAGCTCGGCCAAGCCCGATGATGAGCGCCAGCGTCCGCCCATCCTCGACCCGAACGCCAAGGTGAGCGTGGACTTCGTCGACGCCGACATCAACGACATCATCAAGTACATGGCCGAGATCACCGGCCGCAACTTCATCCTCGGCGACAAGCTCTCCGGCTCCATCACCATCATCAGCCACCAGCAGGTCACCGTGGCGGAAGCCTACGAAGCCTTCCTCTCCGCCCTCGAGGTGGCTGGCTACACCACCGTCACCGTGGGCAAGGCCACCAAGGTGGTCAAGTCCGGCGAGGCGTCCAAGACCCCGCTGCGCGTCTACCACGGCGACAGCATCCCCTACACCGACAACTTCGTCACCCAGATCATCAACCTCGAAAACGTCGCCGTCTCCGACATCTCGTCTGTGGTCAAGGATCTGCTGTCCGGCAACGGCCGGGTGATCGCCTACTCGCCCACCAACACCATGATCATCACCGACGCGGCCACCAACATCCGCCGCGTCTACGGCATCGTCAACGAGCTGGATGTGGCCTCGCCCAAGTCCAGCATCGAGATCATCACCTTGAGCTACGCCGAGGCTGCGGATGTGGAGACCATCCTCGAGGAGATGTACGCGGTAGAGGGCAGCACCAGCAGCTCAGACGACAGCGCCCAGAGCGCCGCGGCCCGTCGCCGCGCCCGCCGCAACTCCCGCCGCAACAAGGGCAACGACCGCAGCTCCGCCTCCTCCGAGGCCTCGGCCACCAACGTGGGCGAGGGCAGCTACATCTCCAAGATCATCAGCGACGAGCGCACCAACTCGCTGATCATCAAGGCCAACACCGAGGCCATGGAAGCCATCATGGACCTGGTGCGCCAGCTCGACGTGGACGTCGATCCCTCGTCGCGCTCCCAGATCCACGTCATCTACCTCGAGCACGCCAAGGCCGAGGATGTGGCCCAGGTGCTGTCCAACTTGGCCAACTCGGGCAACCAGTCCTCTTCCTCTTCCCGCAGCGGCAGCCGCTCCGGGCGCTCCACCTCCCGCGACCGGCGCAGCGGCCCCGGCCTGCGGCCCGGCCAGGACGACAAGGCCGGCGAAGAGGGCAAGTCCACCGGCGCGGTGGCGGCCTTCGACGACGGCATGCGCGTGGCCAGCGACGAGAACACCAACTCCCTGGTGATCATCGCCTCCCCCGAAGAGTTCCGCATCATCAAGCAGGTGGTGGACAAGCTCGACATCCGGCGCAAGCAGGTCTTCGTCGAGGTGGTCATCCTCGAGCTGGCGTCCGAGGACACCCACGAGCTGGGCCTGGGCTACCACACCGGCGCGATGGGCGACGACGGCAACTACAGCGTCTACTCCGCGCAGCTGGCCGGGTCTTCCATGGGCCTGACCACCGACGCCCTGTCGGGCCTGGCCATGGGCGTGTTCGGCCAGTCCATGTCCCTGTCCGTGGGCGACGGCGCCGGCTCCACCTACGAGCTGTCTGTGCCCGTCTTCGGCGTGGCCCTCAACGCCCTGCAGGGCGATAGCCGCTTCAACATCATCAGCACCCCCAACGTGCTGACCATGGACAACGAGGAAGCCCAGTTCATCGTCGGTCGCAACATCCCGTTCCCGGTGTCCACCGGCCGCGACTCCAACAACAACCCCATCGTCAGCTACCAGCGCGAAGACGTCGCCACCACCCTCAAGGTCACGCCCCAGATCAACGAGTCCAACTTCGTGACCCTCGAGGTCTACCAGGAGGTCCAGGAGATCGAAGAAGACTCCCAGGGGCTCGACGTCAACTCAGCCGGCTTCATCACCTCCAAGCGCTCCGCCGAGACCACCGTGCTGGTGCGCGACAACCAGACCGTGGTCTTGGGCGGCCTGATCGGCACCACCGACACCGAGGTGGAGACCAAGATCCCGCTGCTGGGCGATCTACCCCTGCTCGGCGCCCTGTTCCGCGGCCGTCGCACCGTCAGCCGCAAGACCAACCTGCTCATCTTCCTCACTCCCCACGTCATCGACGGCCCCGAGGACCTCGAGGAGGTCTACCGGATCAAGGTGGCCCAGCGGAACGAGTTCATCCGCCGCTTCTACGGCAAGAGCGCCGAAGATCAGCAGACCGAGCTGGCCAAGCTGCTGCAGTACTCGATGAACGTGGTCGACCAGCCCTCGGTCTACCGCACCAAGCTGGGCTCGAGCTCCAACGTCACCACCATCACCGGCACGGGGGAGGTCGAGGAGAGCCGCCTGGACGACCACACCCAGGACGCCCCCGAGGCAGAGACCCCGGGCGATCCCCTCGAGGAGTGGATGGAGGGTGGGGACATCCTGGACGAGTCCAGCGAGGCGCCCACCGACACAGGCGAGGAGGTCCAGTAGCCATGGGCATCCGCCGGATCCCCCTCGAGCAGGAGCTGAGCGCCCGCGGTGTGCCCGCCGAGGCCCTGGCCGATGCCCAGGAGCACGCATCCAAGGAAGGCGTGGGCCTGATGGAGGCCCTGCGCCGCACCGAGGGTGTCCAGGGCCTGGCCCTGGCCCGCA
>CAZHIK010000390.1:0-8159 GCA_964532635.1 uncultured Enterobacterales bacterium | reverse complement strand
GACCTCTTCGCTGAGGTTGTCCACGTAGTTCTTGGCCATGAGCACGCGGATGCCGTGGATGAACTTCTGGGCCGAGCGGGAGTCCTCGGAGATGACCTCGCCCTCCTTGACGAAGTGGATCTCGGGGTTGACCTCGTCGAGCAGCACGTAGTCCTTGAGGTTGCGGTACAGCCGGTCGGTCTTCTCCACCAGGATGGTGTTGCAGCTCCCCCGGTGGCTCCGCAGCCAGGCCACCATCTTGTCGAAGGCGGTGCGCCCAGCCCGCCTGGCGGTCTCAACGTCGACGTACTCCTCGACGATCAGCATCCCGTGCCGGTCGGCGTACTCCCGTAGCAGGCGCTGCTGGGCCGGGATGGAGAAGCCCTCGCGCTCCTGGTCCTTGGAGGACACCCGGGCGTACAGGACGGCCACACGGCGGGCTGGGGTGGCCTGGGAGCGGCGAGAGCGGGGGCGGCGGGAGCGAGGGGGCATGGAGGACCTCGGCGGGGGAGGGGAGGGGCCGGGTCAATTTGACATAGTGCCGCGGCACTTGTTGTCCGCCTCGCTAAGTTGCGGGGGACACCTGCCCCTCGAGGCCGCATGATCCCGCCCAAGAAGCGCAAGGACAAGACCCAGAAGATGGACGTGCACCCCGACCTGAAGCGACACCTGGTGGAGCTGGCGGAGTCCGGGGCCATCGGCGGGGAGCCCTGTAGCTACTCCCAGGCCATCCGCGTCCTGCTGCCAACGGTGATGGGCCGGATGGAGGCGGGGGAGGCGCTGGCGCCGTCGCCCTACGAGTGCTTGCAGGTCAAGCAGAGTGAGAAGGTGTCGTTCCGCCACACCCTCGCCTTCGCGGAAAGGGTCGAGGCGCTGCGGGTCAGCGATGAAGGGGGGAGGGGAGCCCTGACGAAAGCCGCCTTCTGGGTGGAGCTGCTGGGTCGGGCGGTGGCCCTGGCGCGGGCGGGGGAGCTGGAGGCGCGGGCGGAGGTCGAGCCCGAGCTGGTGGCGGCTGCGGATGCGGTGCCGGTGGCTCTGGCCAGCAGGGGCGCTGCCCCCTTCTCCCTCTCGCCAGAGCAGTGGGCCGAACTCCAGCAGCGCTTTCAGGCGCGGGTCGCGGAGAGCCGGGTGGCGGAGCGCGCCCCGGCATCGCCTCCGGTGGCCCCCGTCGCCCCAGGGAACGATCCCTCGCCCGAGGCGGTGTTCACCGCCCTCATGCGCGCCCAGCGTGCCATCCTGGCGGCCCATGGTGACCGCCCAGCGCCCAGCGGGGCCATGAAGCCCGACGCCGACCTCTCCGACCTGGTGGAGGAGGGGGTGAAGCTGTTCACCGAGATGCTGGGCGGTGGGGACGAGCGGGGGCGGTGAGGGCGCGTGGGGTCATCTGCCGCCCCTCGCAACGCGGCGAGTGTGCTGAACCTGCGGGATGACTGCTGCCACCAGCGTCGCGAGACAGCAACTGCCGTTCGGGGTACCATCGTGGCGGAGGATGAAGCCATGGACGCGAAGTCTGCTTGGGTAGTTGCCGTCTTGTTCGCCTGCTGTCCTCGGGGAGAGGGGTGCGGCGAGAACGGATCAGGGGGCTGCGGCGGACCGGATTCTTCTGCTGACAGCAGTTCACTCGAGGACACCGCTCTGGCCTGCGAGATCGACAGCGAGGACATCCAGGTCGTGGCGTTCTGTCCCACGCTGACCATTGACTGGAGTGGGGTGGTCACCGGGCCTGATGGGAACCCCATCGATCCAGCCAGAGACATCGCAGCGATCCGCCTGTTGGCATGGAATCCAGAGGTTGAGGACCTCATCGAGGACTACTGCAGCGACGACCTCTCCCAGGTCGACCTCACAGCGTGGGCCGACCTCGAACTGGAGGATGGCTCGACTTCTGTCTCTCTGGAATGCGACTCCGAACCGTGGCTGCTGGACTTCGAAGGAGCGTCATCCGTGATCGCCGTCGCGTACCTTGACCTGGAGGACAGCGACAGCGCGGTGGGATGGGCTGTTGCTTCCCCCAGCGATGACGCAGATAGCGCCCAGCTGGTCCTGTGGTAGTCGGTCGGTTTCTTCGCCGCGACGACCAGCGATGCGTCCGATAGATCGATTACCATGACGCTCCCTGACACCACATCTCTGTTGACCGAGATCAGAGCCCTCATCCAGGCCGCTCGGTCCGCTGCTTCTCGTCAGGTCAACACCATCGCGGTGATCACCAACTTCGAGGTCGGCCGTCGCATCGTGCTCCACGAGCAGGCCGGTGAGGAGCGGGCCGCGTACGGCAAGGCCGTGCTCAAGAACCTCTCGGCGGCGTTGACCAGCGAGTTCGGACGGGGCTGGTCTGTCAGCAATCTCACGATGATGAGGAGGTTCTACCTGGCATACCGAGGCCGGGAGCAGAAATCGCAGACACTGTCTACGATTTTCACCGAGCCAGCCCTCACCGAGAAATCGCAGACGCCGTCTACGATTTCTATGCCCGCGACTGCCCCTGCCTTCGCCTTGAGCTGGTCCCACTACGTCTTCCTCACCCGCATCGACGACGAGGACGAACGCTCCTTCTACGAGGTCGAGGCCACCAACAGCGGCTGGTCGCTCAAGGAGCTGCGCCGCCAGTTCGACACCAGCCTCTACGAGCGGCTGGCCCTGTCCCGCGACAAGGAGGGCGTGCGGGCCCTCGCCCTGGAAGGCCAGGTCGTCGACAAGCCAGGCGACATGCTCAAGGACCCCTACGTCCTCGAGTTCCTCGGCCTGGAAGAGCGCCCCCGCTACAGCGAGTCCGAGCTGGAAGCCCGCATCATCGACAAGCTCGAGCACTTCCTGCTGGAGCTGGGCAAGGGCTTCCTGTACGAGGGCCGCCAGCGCCGGTTCAGCTTTGACGACGAGCACTACTACGTCGATCTGGTGTTCTACAACCGCCTGCTGCGCTGCTTCGTGCTCATCGATCTCAAGATCGGCCGCATCACCCACCAGGACCTCGGCCAGATGCAGATGTACGTCAACTTCTACGACCGGCACGTCAAGCTGGCCGAGGAAGCCCCGACCGTCGGCATCATCCTGTGCAAGGAGAAGCACGACGCCCTGGTGGAGATCACGCTCCCCCAGGACGCCAACATCCACGCCCGCGAGTACCGCCTGGTGCTGCCCAGCAAGGACGAGCTGCGCCGCAAGCTGCTGGAGTGGGCCGAGAGTGCGGGCGAGGAATAGCCGCGAGCCCCCCGGGGACTTGTCGTGGCTGTCCGCCCCCTTCACGGGTAGGCTGGCCGTATGAGTCGCACCTACCACCAGCTCTCTCTTGACGCCCTCGCGCTCCCTCCTGACGAGCGCCTGGCGCTCGCCCACAAGCTGATCGACAGTGTGGAGGGGCCTGCCGAGCTGCGACGGCGTACGGCGGCGGCCGATGAACGGGAGGCTGCGGGCGAGCCCCGTGGTGAGGACTGGGATGAGGTTCGAGAGGGCCTGGAGCTATGAGGAGGGGGATCGTCCTATGCGCGGGGCTGCTGGCCGGATGCGAAACCGACAGCACCTGGGGTTGGAACATCGACGACGAGTTTACCCTGGACGGCACCGTGCGGACCTGGGAGTACGCCGCTGACGACACCACCGATCACCTGGTCGTCGACAAGGTCGCCACTGAGATCGTCGGCGATCTGGAGGTGGTGACCCTCGAGCACAGCTTGGTCAGCGACGACGGCGAGCACCGCTGGGTGGCAGACGTGCGCTGGTCAAACCACAGCCAGGGTGTGTGGCTCCACGGCTACACGGACAGCGATGGCGAAGTGAGCTTCGAGCCCGCCATTTTGTTCGGGGAGGCCATGGCCCATCCCGGTGACGTGGTGCAGACCTTCAGCGCTGGCCGACGCTGGACCGCCACCTTCGAAGGCTTCGACGGCTGCGCTACGTTCTGGGTGCCCGGGTGGGGAGACGAGAACTGCCTGGTCGTGACCCTGAGTGATGGCGATGATGACCCCGCCACCCACGGTGTCGTCACCGGCACCTACCACCTGGTTCCCCTCTACGGACCAGCGTGGCTCGACCTGGACGGCTACGACGAGCTGTGGCGGCTGTACGCTCACGACTGGGAGCAGTAGGGAACCTCCTCGAAGGTCGCTGGCCCTGGCTTTCGGCAATCCATCCCTGCCACCGGTCCCACAGCGCCACGGTCGTCCCTGTGGGCTGTTCGCGTGCCGCCTGGTCGCATAGCGGCAGCAACCGTGTGCCCCCGTACCCACACGTGTGTGCAAAACCCCACACGGCTGTAGGGAAAGAAACACGTTTGTATGCCCATATCCAAGGTTCTACTGTGGCCCTGTGAGACCACCGGTGTGGCCCTTCGGGGGCTGGCCGGACCCGTTCCCCGGTCTCCCTGGAGGGCCCCTTGGCTACCACGCGCCTCGACACCGACACCCTGGACTCCCGGCAGCCCGTGCTGCGGGTCCGCGTCCCGCGTCCCATGCTCGACGCCGTGGACTGGGCCGCTCACCACGCCGGGATGCGGCGCTCCTCGCTGATCCGCGAGCTGCTGGCCTTCGCCTTGGCCGAGCGCGGCCACTGGCCTCCGACCCACGCGAGCCCCGCGCGGGATCGCTGATCAGGAGCACCCAGGTCCACCCATGCCCAGCCGCCCCCTCCAGCAGCGCGACCCCGCACCGGCCCTCCCGGCCGGTGATGTGGCGTTCCTGGATCGGACGGTGGAGGTCTTCCAGCCCTACTCCCCCACGCCCCTGACCCGCGAGGACGCGCGGGAGATCGTGGAGAACGTGACCGGCCTGCTCCGCGTGATGGCCCGGATCGAGGGGCGCCTGGCTGCGGAGCGCCAGCAGCACGACGACGCGCAGCGGGAGGCCTCGTGAGACGCACCCCACCACCCCACCACCCACCGACAGGAGGCACCATGCCCCCCGAGCCCTACGACTGGGACGACGACGAGCAGGAAGATGAGGACTTCGACTTCGATGAGGTCGAGGTCTGGCCAACCATCCACCCGGACGAGGATGATGGAGACCAGCAGCTCTACGAGATCGAGCGCGCCTACCGGCAGGAGCGAGCGACCATCCGGGCCTGCGACGACCTGCACGAGCTGCGCCGCCTGCGCCGCGCCCACCAGGAGCTGGCCGACAGCGACGGCCGGGAGGCTGGCCGCCTCCGCGCCTTCGACCTGGTGGAGCTGATCGACGAGCGCATCACGGACCTCCGCGCGCAGCGGATGGCGAGCAGGAGCAGATGATGGGCACCGTCGACGGCTACTTCCGTGACCAGCAGCGCTTCATCGAGCGCTGCGAGGACCCCGAGGCCCTGCTGGGCCGGATGCGCGAGTACCGCTTCGAGCGTCGCACCGCGCTGGCCGAGGGCCACGACGAGCTGTGCCCGCGCCTCGACGACCTGCTGGAGCGGGCCGAGGACCGCGTGGCCGTGCTCAAGGCGGACGAGCTGCGGGCGCAGCGTGCTCGGCGGGAGCGCCGCCAACAGCGCAGCCACCAGCGGGAGGCACCGAGGCCGACCGCGCAGCGCCAGGCCCCGGTCCACGTCGCGCCGGTCCAGCCCCGCCCCGCTCCACCCGCCCCCCAGGCTGATGAGCGCCTCCAGCGAATGCGCGCCCAGCTCGACGAGGAACGCGCCGCCCGGCAGCGCGCCGACCAACAGCGTCAGGCCGCCGAGCGGGCCGCGGAGCACCAGCGCCAGGAGGCGGAGCGCGTCGCCAGAGAGAACCACGCCGCCCAGGCCCGCGCCGCCGAGGAACGCCGGGTGGCCGAAGAGCTGGCCGAGCTGCGCCGCCAGGAGGCCGAGCGCCGCGCCCGGCAGAGCACCGAGGCCCTGCGCCGGTCCGAGCGCGCCCGCCGGGAGGCCGAGCAGCGGGCCGAAGCGCTGGACGCGGAGCGGGCCGAGCTGCACCGCCTGCGCCGGGAGTTGGAGCAGGCCAAGGCCGCCCGGCAGCAGGCCGAGCTGGAGCGTAAGACCGCCCAGGAGCGGGAGGCCCAGGCCGAGCAGGCCCGCAGCGCTGCCCAGGAGCAGCAGGAACGAGCCGAGCAGGAGCGCCTGGCCGCCGAGGAGCGCGCCACCGCCCTGGAGCGCGCAGAGCTCGAGCGCCAGATCGCGGAGCAGCGCCGCCTGCAGCAGCGGGAACAGGAGGCCGCGGCCCAGCGAAGCCGCAGCCAGCAGCCCTCCGCGAAGCCGAAGGCCGCCCCGGTGCCCCAGCTACCAGTGCCCACCCAGGCCACGCCGCTCACCGGCACCGACCTCGACCGCTTCCGCCAGCAGCGTCAGCTCAGCCAGCGCGCCGCCGGGCGGCTCCTGGGCGTAGCCCACGGCACCATCTCCAAGGCGGAGCAGGCCGGGACCAAGCCCCTGGGCCCCACGCTCCAGGCCGCGCTCTCCGCCGCGCTGCAGGAGTAGCCACCGTGACCACCGTGGTGCCGGTTCCGCGCTTCCCGGGGGAAGCCGCCCCGAACCGAGGAACCGAACCACCCGAGGAACCGGGAACCACGCAGCGGGAGGCGCGCCCCAGCCAGCGGCGAGACCACCCAGGAGGCGCAGCCGTGTCCGCGACCACCGCCCAGCCCACCGTCCACCCGGGCACCACCGCTCTCCGCGCCGTCCGCTTCGACTACGAGCGCGCCCGCATCCCCCACCCCTGGCAGGGCACAGCCCAGGCGCTGCTCGGGGAGCGCCACCAGGTCAGGCCGTCCAAGAAGGGCACGCCCACCTTCTCGCCGGTGGAGTACGCGGAGGGTGCACACCGGGGCAAGCGGGGCGTGCTCTACGCCACCGCCCTGGTGATGGACTTCGACCACCTCGACGCCCACCAGGCCGAGCAGCTCCAGCACACGCTGCAGGCCAGGGGCTGGGCCCACCTGCTCTGCACCACCTGGAGCCACCAGGCGCAGGGCGAGGACGACCACTGCCTGCGCCTGCTGCTCCCGGTCACGCGGCCCGTCCGCCCCGCCGAGTACGAGCCGGTGTGGATGGCCGTCAACGCAGCCCTGGGCCACCTGGCCGATCCCAACGCCCGGGACATCAGCCGCATCTGGTACGTGGCCTCCTGTCCACAGGAGCGCGTGGACGCCGCCTGGCTGCGCGCGGAGGAGGGCCGCGCCCTGGACGTGGACCGGGCCATCGCCGCCTCGGGCGTGCAGCCCTTGGAGCCCCGTTCGGGCGAGACCACGGGTGATGCTCTGCCCGAAGGCGGGCGCAACGCCGGGCTCATGAGCCTGGGGGGCACCCTGCGGCGCGACGGCGCGGAGCGGCCCGAGCTGTTGGAGGCCCTGCTCACCGCCAACCGGGAGCGCTGCCAGCCCCCGCTGGAGCAGGCCGAGGTCGAGGGCATCGTGGACAGCCTGCTGCGCTACGACCCCGTCTCACCCCTGCTGCGCCTCAACCTCACCGACGCGGGCAACGCCGAGCGCTTCTGCGCCCACGCCGGCGACCGCTTCGGCTACGTCCACACCTGGGCGAGCTGGCTGCACTTCGACGGCCAGCGCTGGCAGCGGGACAGCTCGGGCCAGGCCCTGCGCGCCGCCCTCGACACCCAGCGGCGCACCGCCGCCGAGGCCCGTGACCTCGACGACCCCAAGAAGCGGGCCGCGATCCTCAAGCACGCGCTCAAGAGCGAGTCCTCCGCCCGGCTCTCCGCCGCCATCACCGTGGCCCAGGCCATGCTGCCCGTGCCCACCGAGCTCCTGGACCGCGATCCCGACCTGCTCACAGTCGCCAACGGCACCCTCGACCTGCGCACCGGCGAGCTGCAGCCCCACGACCGCGACGACTGGATCACGCGCCTGGCCCCCGTCGCCTACGACCCCGAGGCCACCTGCCCCCGCTGGGAGGCCTTCCTGCAGCGGGCGATGGGCGGCAACGAGGGGCTGATCACCTTCCTGCAGCGCGCCGTGGGCTACTCCCTGACCGGCCACAGCAGCGAGCAGGTGCTGCTGCTGCTCTACGGGGTGGGGGCCAACGGCAAGAGCACCTTCCTCGAGACCCTGCGCGCCATGCTGGGGGACTACAGCGCCATCACCGACTTCAACACCTTCATGAAGCGCGACTCCGAGGGCGCGCGCAACGACCTGGCCCGCCTGGTGGGCACCCGCTTCGTCTCCGCCGTCGAGGCCGAGGCGGGCAAGCCCCTGGCCGAGGCCCTGGTCAAGCAGCTCACCGGCGGCGATACCATCACCGCGCACTTCCTGTTCAAG
>CAZHIK010000389.1:0-8164 GCA_964532635.1 uncultured Enterobacterales bacterium | reverse complement strand
CACCCGCAGGGCCCCTCCGCCGGCCCGAAGACCTCTTCGACCAGGTCCACCATCGTGCCACGGAAGCGGTCGGCGTAGCGGGCGTCCAGCAGGCGGGCCTTGACCCGCCAGCGCTGGGGATCGTCGGCCTGTCGGTAGACCTGGGGATCGTCCCCTGGGGCCAGGTAGGGGTTGAGCAGCACCAGCTCGCGGATGGTGTTGCGGGCTTCGACCGAAGAGGAGCAGGGGGGCAGCAGCAGGAGCACCGAGACGGGGGCGTAGGGCTCGGGGTCCAGCTCGAGGGTGGCGGCGGTGAGCTTGCGGTTGGGGATGGCGATGTCCGCGCCTTCGTCGGTGCGCAGCCAGGTGACCCGGAAGGTCATGTGGACCAGGGTGCCCGTGATGTCGTCCACCTTCAGGCGCTGGCCCACCCGGAAGCTGCGCTCGAGGGTGAAGATGATACCCACCAGCACATCCTGGACCACCTCTCGCACGGACCAGCCCACGGCCAGGGCCGTGCCCACCAGCACGTAGGCCACCGCCGGGGACCAGGCGGAGGGCACGATGTGCAGCAAGGCCACGAAGCCCACCAGCAGAGCACCGCTGCGGGCCGCGACCACGGTGAGCTTGAGGCCGCCGGGGATCATGCCGTGGGGAGCCAGGCGCTGCAGGGGTCGCTCGGCAAGGTTGGCCAGGCCCACGCAGGCCAGCATCAGCAGGGCGAGCAGCACCGCGCGCAGCAGGTCGGGACGCGGTGGCCGAGGCAGCAGGGTGGCGGCGAGGGTGTCTGCGGTGGAGAGGGGCTGGGCGACGGGGACGTGGATGGTCTGGGGGGCGACAGACTCCGGCTGGGCCAGCTCGATGACGACGGGGGTGGGGGTGACGGTGATCTCGGGGGTGGGGGTTGCGCTCACGGGATCGGGATCGGGATCGGGACCGGGGATCGGGCCCTCGTCGATGAAGTCGGAGGGGTGGTCCAGGGGGGCGCTGTGGGTGGGGGTGTCCTGGGCCAGCGCGGGCAGGACCACCAGGAGGATGGCGAGGAAGAGGTTCATCCCATCAACCCCCTCTCGCGCAAGACCTGGTGGATGGCGCCAGCGAGATCCGGGGCCAGGCGGTAGCAGCGGTCGTCCACGCGCTGCAGCAGGCCCTTGTGCTCCAGGCGGGTGAGGTAGCCGGCGCTCCAGGATGGCTCGGTGCGGAACTGCTGGGCGTGGTCTTCTGCGGTGATGCGGCCCTGGCGGGCCAGCTGCCGTAGGGTGATCAGGTCGTCCAGTGGCAGCTTGCGCAGGGGCTCGAGGGGGGGCTCTGGCAGGCCGCCGATGGTGATGGTGTCGGTGCTCGAGCCGATGCCCGTGATCGACGCGAGCCACAGGCGCAGGGCGTCACTGAGGATGCCGCCGGTGGCCGTGTGTAGCTGCTCGAAGAAGTGGCGCTCGTGCAGCTCCTCTTCGGCGTCCTTGCGGGTGAGCAGATCCTTCAGCCACCAGCCCAGGTTGCCGGCTGGGCGCTGGAAGTGGAGCCGGTAGCCGGACATGGCGTGCCGTAGCAGCAGGGTGTTGCGCAGCTCTTCGACCGACAGGGCGCCCAGGGTGAAGCGCTCGCAGAAGATGTCCTCGAGGGGCATCACCCGCTTGGCGTAGGACCACACGGGACGCTCTGTGCTGATGATCCAGCCGTTGCGTCCACGGTCGGCCAGCACGCCTTCGACCAGGGCCCGCAGCGGCGCGAAGCCGCCGGGTCGGATGCTGAACAGCCAATGGAAGCCCTCGATGACGGCCACGTCGCCGCGTAGCTCGGCCATGGGCTCGATGACGCGCTCGCGCACCTGCTGAGCGCTGATGCAGGCGTCGAGGCGCACCCGATGTACGTTGACCTGCTCGGGCAGGCCCCGCAGCAGGCTGTTGATGGCCGAGGTGTTGCCGATGCCGGCCACCCCCACGACCGCCACGGTGCGGCTGGGGCTGGCGCGGCCGGTGAGGGTGCGGCGCACCCGCTCCACGTCTGCCTCGCGCCCGGCAAGCAGGTCGCCACCCTCGAGGCCCTGGTCGCTGAAGAGGCGGCGGTAGACAGTGGGGATAGGCACCCGCTCGGCGGGAGGCGCGAAGCTCTCGGGGTGTTCGCGGGCCTCGGCCTCCGGGTCCCGCAGTCCCAGCAGCGCCCTTAGCCGAGTCAGGCTCCGGGGGCCGAGGGCGATACCGAGCATCTGACCCAGCTGCTCCACGGCCTGGGCCACCTCGCGCATGGCGCCGTGTAGCTCCCGCCGGCCTGCTGATGCGGACTCGAGGGCCAGGCGCAGCTTGAGCTCGCTGTGGCGGCCCTCGACGAGGATGTCGGTGAGGCGCTCGAGGTTGCCGGAGACGGCGTCGCGCACCGCGGAGCCGGCCTGGTCAGGGATGTCCTGGGCGCCTTGGAGCAGGGCGGTGACCCGGTTGCTCAGGCGCTGCAGGGTGCCCACCAGCATCTCCCTCAGCAGCGTGAGGGTCTCGTCCTCGAGGCGCTCGTCGGGGAGCACGTCCAGCTCTGCGCCCGCCAGATCGCTGTTGAACGCCAGCACCCGCTGCACCTCGTCGATGCCGACATAGGTCTCGTCGATGCGGCCCCGGAGCTTGCCCAGGGAGACGGTGAGGTCGCGGCCGGCTTCGGCCTCCATGTAGGCCCTCACGGCCTCGCGGAAGGGGAGGTCGCGGGTAGCGGGCTTGGGTTCGAAGCTGCGGCCGCGGGTGGCAGGGGCGTCGGCGACCACCAGGAAGCGATCCGTGAGCTCGTCGATCTCGGAGCTCAAGGCTCGCAGCAGCGGCGCGACGGAGCTCTCGTTCTTGAGCGCGCTGCGCAGCTTCTCGGCGATGCCCAGCACCTCGTGGAGCAGGCGGGCCAGGGGTGCTGTGGCCTCGAGGATCCCCTGACGCACCTGCTCGCGCTCCGTGTTCGCGCCCGACAGCAGGGTGCGCAGGCTGGCGACGGCGTCGGACAGGCCGCTGTCCACCCGCTCGAGCTGCACCAGCAGGCGGCCGCGCACGTCGCGCTCGAGGCCGCCCGCCGCGTCCTCCACCGCCTCGCGCACGTGGACCCGGAGCCGCACCATCTCCAGCTCCATCGCCAGGTTGCTGGCGATACCTCGGGTGAGGTCACGGGCGCTCGAGAAGCCTTCTTCGAGCTGGCCCATGGCACGCTCACGGGCATCGTAGATGCGGCTGAAGCGGTAGCGGGCGGGGGGCAGCTCGGGCGTCCCCGCGCTGTCCACCATGCGCACCAGCTCCCGGTAGGCGCGGCCCAGGGCCGAGGCCGCGACACGCACCGCGTCGTCGGCCATGCGGTCTACCTCCCGGCTCGCCAGGGCGAAGTCCTCCTCGACCTCGACGCGGATGCTCTCCAGGGCCTGCTTGCGCTGCTCGACGTCCCACTCGTCATGGGCCAGCAGGCCCTCCAGGCTCTGGTGGTAGGCCTCGAACACAGCCCTGGCCCTGGCCAGCAGGTGGCGCTCGCCCATGGCGATCAGGGCCGCGGCCTCGAGCAGGTGGGTGGGGGCCAGGCCGGAGAGGCAGTAGCGGGTGAGGGCCCGCAGCTCGACGGCGCGCACCTCGGTGGGCTGGGAACCTGTGAGCCCCAGGAACCGACGGCGCACCCGGAGTCGCCAGCGGTGGGCGGCCAGGCGCAGGTTGTCGTCTTCGCGGGCGTCGCACCAGGCAGGATCGAGGGGGACCTCGAGGGCCTCGGGCACATCCTCGATGCTCTCATCGATCCGGGCCACGATGCGCTCGAAGGTGCGCTGGTCCTGGCGGAAGTCGGTGGTGGCGGCCCGGTCCAGGAGCAGGCGCTCCCAGCGGCTGGCCAGCTCACCCCGCTCACGCCGGATGGAGCCACGCCACAGCTCGGGCTTGTCGCTGGCGACGGTGAGGGTGGTGTGGCGGTGGGCCCGCAGGAACTCGCGGCGCAGCAGGCCAAGGAAGCGCACAGCCTGCTCTCGCCGACGGGTGATGGCGCCGGCTCGCAGATCCCGGACCACGTTCTGCAGGTCGATCTGGATGCCTGCGCACAGCTGGCGCAGGCGCTCGGAGCGGGTGGAGGGCGGTGGACCCCACACGTTGCGCCGGGTGCGGCCGGGCTCCGGGAGCCACTCCGGCAGCTTCAGCTCGTCCTGGCGATCCTCGGTGGGCGCCTTGCGTTCGGGGGCGCTGGTGATCGTCCCGGCGGCCCGGGCGTCGGGGGCAGCGGGGATGTCCTCCCGTGGCCGCTCCGCGACCCCCTGCCGCTCGGCCCTGGCCTCACTCACCAGGCCCAGGGCCGTCTGGAGCAGGGCGGGGCCCACCAGCTCGTTCAGCGCGATGGTGGCCACGGCCAGGGTCTCGAAGGTGGCGCCCCAGCCCTCGAAGGCGTGACCGGCCACCATGGCCAGGCTCAGGGCGATGCCCGCCTGGGGACCGAAGGTCATCCAGCCGTAGCGCCCCAGCCCGTCAGGCCCCCGGGTGAGCCTGGTGCCGAACTTGGTGCCGAGCCAAAGGCTGACCAGGCGCCCCCCGAAGACCAGCAAGGCCGCGGGCCACAGCACGGCCAGGGCGTCGAGGTGCAGCCCCGCCCCCGCCACGAAGAAGAAGACCACGTAGACCGGCAGGGCCAGGCGATCGACGACCGCGAACAGCGCGATGCTGCGGGGGGAGGCGTTGGCGAAGATGAAGCCGGCGATGATGAAGACCAGCACGGGCTCGGTACCCAGTTGGTCAGCCAGGTGGGTGACCACGAAGCACAGGCCGACCACCAGCAGCAGCAGGTGGGTGCCCACGAAGCGTAGGTAGATCCACAGCACGAGCCCCAGCAGGATCCCCATGCCCACCGCGCCGCCCAGGGTGATGAGCAGATCGACGATCAGGCGGGAGTCGCCGTGGCCGGCACCCACCAGGCGCTGGGCCACGGCCAGGGTGGCGGCGAACACGGCCACCACCACGACGTTGTTGAGCACCGAGATGCCCAGCACCTTGTCGGTGACGGGGCCGCGGGCGCGCACGCCATGGATGACCGCGATCGTGGCGGCTGGTGAGAAGGCGGCGGCCACGGTGCCCATCAGCAGGGCCACGGCGATGGTTCGGGGGAAGCCGCCTTCGCGCAGGAACTCGAGCCCCAGGCCGGGGATGGGCAGCGCCAGCACCAGGACAAGGAGCCCCACACCCAGCATCACCGCGCCGAACTGGGCGGCGATGACGCCGCTGATCACACGAAAGCCAGCCTGGAGATCCCGAATCTTCAGCGCCCCGCCGGCGCTGAGGCCGATCAGGGCCACCGCGAGCACGTTGAACAGCTCGAGGTCCTGGACCACCACCTCGTCGATCACCCCCAGCACATGGGGGCCGCAGACCAAGCCGGTGACCAGATACCCGGTGATGTGGGGCAGGCGGACGCGCTCGGCCAGCTCCCCCAGGGTGTAGGCGGCCAGGACGATGAAGCCAAACGCCGCCATGGATGCCGGGTTCACCGCGCCGGCGTGGGGCGAGATGACCAGGGGCAGCCCGGTCATGATGCCGAAGAGCACCGCGACGATGACGAGCTGGCGGAGCATGGGCTAGCGCTTCCAGAAGCGGGGGTTGAGCAGGGCGAGCAGGGTGAAGAACTCCAGGCGGCCAAGCAGCATCAGAGCCGAGAGTACCAGCTTGGAGGCGGGAGAGAAGAAGGCGTAGTTGTCGACGGGGCCCACCAGGCCAAGGCCGGGGCCCACATTGGCCACGCAGGCGAGGGAGGCCATCAGGGCGGTGGTGAGATCGACGGGGTCGAGGATGGCCACCAGTACCGCGCCGACCACGAAGGTGAGCAGGTAGGCGGTGATGAAGGCGAAGACCTCCATCAGGGCGCTGGGCTCGTAGGACCGGCCGTCCACCATGACCGGGGCCACCAGCTTGGGGCGGTGGGCGCGGCGCAGCTCCACCAGCAGCACCTTCACGATGATGATGATCCGGATGACCTTCATGCCGCCCGCAGTGCTCCCGGCGGAGCCGCCTACGAAGTAGCAGATCACAAGCAGGGTGCGGCTGAGGGTGGGGTAGAGCTCGAAGTCGTCGGTGCCGAAGCCTGTGGTGCTGACCACGGCCGCTACCTGGAAGGAGGCGAAGCGCAGGGCCTGCAGCAGGCTCTCCTTCAGGGGCCAGATGTTCAGGGCCACGATGAGCACCACCAGCGCGTAGAAGCCCAGGTAGACCTTGAGCTCGGTGCTGCGCAGCGCCAGGCGCCAGCTGCGCTTGCGAGTGGCCTCGAAGATCAGCCCGAAGTTGACCCCGGCCAGCACCATGAAGAACACGATCACCATCTCGGCCCCGACGTTGTCGAAGCCGGCGATGGAGGCGTTCTTCGTGGAGAAGCCGCCGGTGCCCATGGTGGAGAAGGCGTGGGCGATGGCGTCGAAGGGGCCCAACCCCACCATCAGCAGCAGCAGGATCTCGGCCACGGTGATGAGCAGGTAGATGCGCCACAAGGCCTTGGAGGTGTCGCGGATGCGGGGCACCAGGCCCTTGCCCCGCGGGCCGGGGGCCTCGCTGTGGTACATGTGCTTGCCGCCCACCCCCAGGGCCGGGAAGATGGCCACGAAGAGCACCACCAGGCCCAGCCCCCCCAGCCAGTGGGTGAGCAAGCGCCACATGTGGAGGGGCTGGCTCAAGCGGGCCTCGATCTCGGGCAGGATTGTGGCCCCGGTGGTGGTGAAGCCGCTGGTGGCCTCGAAGATGGCGTCGTGCATGGGGAAGTCGGCGCCCAGGACGAAGGGCAGCCCCCCGAACAGGCCCAAGGCGGTCCAGGCCAGCGCCACCACCAGCAGGCCGTGGCGGCGGCCGAGATCGCCTGGGCCTGGGCGCCTGGCCACCCATCGCAGGGCCACACCGCAGCCGGCGGTGACCAGCGCCGAGATCAGCATTGCGGGTACACCGGCCCAGCTGGTGGCGAAGACGCGCCCGAGCACCGCTGTGCCCACCATGAAGACCGCCAGGACTATCAGCAGGGTACCCAGTGGCCCGACCGCTCCGGTGAGCAGGCTGAGCTGCTGGGGCGTGATGCGGCGGGTTGAGCGGCGGGAGGGCACCTAGATCACCCGCCTGCGGAACAGGCGCTCGACGCTGGCTCGCACGCCGGCGGTGGTGAGCACCACCACGGTGCTGCCAGGGCTGACCACGTCGCGGCCCCTGGGCACGCGCACGCCGGTGTTGTCCACGATGGCGGCGACGATGGCGCCCCGGGGGAACTCGAGGCGCTCGAGCGGCACGCCCACCACGCGGCTCTCGGGCATGGTGGAGAACTCGAGCACCTCGGCCTGACCTCCTTCGAGCACGGTGAGGGACTGCAGCTCGGTGAGCCGGGCGTAGCGGAGGATGTGGTTGGAGGCGACACGGCGAGGGGACATGACCACGTCGATGCCCAGCTGGCGGTAGATGTCCATGTAGTCGGAGCGCTGCACCAGGCAGAGCGTGCGCTCAGCGCCGACTCTCTTGGCCAGCAAGCCGGACATCAGGTTGCACTCGTCGTCGTGGGTCAGGGCGCAGAACAGATCGAAGGCCCCCACCTGCTCCTCTTCGAGCAGGGTGAGATCGGTGCCGTCGCCGTGCAGTACGGTGACCCGCGGCAGTCCCACCGCGAGGCGCTCGGCGGTGGCGCGGTCCTTCTCGAGCAGCACCACGTCCAGCCCGGAGCTGGCCATCATCCTCGCCGTAGCCATGCCGATCTCGCCGCCGCCCACCACGAAGACCTTGGCGGCCTCGTGGCCCCCGCAGAACAGCGTCTCGAGCTTCTCCATGCGGCCGGCGTGGCCGATCAGGTAGCAGCGGTCGCCGGGCAGCAGCACGTCGGCACCGCCGGGCACGAACAGCTCACCGTCGCGCACCACGGCCGCCACCAGTGAGGGCTTGGGCATGGTCAGCTGGGCGAGGGGCTTGTGGAGCACCCGGCTGGTGGCGGGCAGCTCGAGCTGCACCAGCTCGAGGCGGTTGCCCGCCAGGCCCAGCACGTCCAGGGCGCCGTGGGAGCGAGCCACCTTGGCGATCTCGGACGCCACCAGGATTCGGGGATTGACCACCACGTCGATGCCTAGAAGCCCGTGGTAGACGCCTTCTTCACGGTCCTCGAACTCGGACCCCTGGAGCCGGGCGATGGTGCGCTTGGCCCCCAGGTGCTTGCCGGCGATGCCTGCCACCAGGTTGACCTCATCGTCGTCGGT
>CAZHIK010000388.1:0-8177 GCA_964532635.1 uncultured Enterobacterales bacterium | reverse complement strand
CTGCTGGATACGCAGCGACGAGCCCGACCACGCCGAGGTCGTGGCCTTCTACGAAGAGCTGGCCGAGGCGGAGACCGGCCTCGAGATCTTCCTGCAGGCGACGGTGATCGATCCAGCGGTACCCTCGCCGAAGCACCTGACCATCATCAAGGCCGCGGAGCGGCCCGGCGACGTGGTGCAGATCCGCATGCACGGGCCGGCCACCGTCCATATCCGCGTGCGCCACCAGCCCCTGAACCTGGGGGTCAAGCGCAACCGGTTGCCCAAGCTCGCCCGGGCTCTGGAGGGCCTGACGATCGAAGTGCAGCCGCTGGGAGCCTGCGAGGACGCAAAGGCGCTGGACGCAACCCCGGCGCTGCACGCCTTCCTCGAGCCCTTCTTCGCGACGCTGGACGGGCTCGAGCTCAGCGCCGTGCACCACCACCGCGCCGATCCCCGGCGCCAGATCCTGCGCCTGTTGGTGGACGCCCCGGAACTCTCCCCCGTGGCCCTGCTGCGCCTGGGCCGCCAAATCCGCGACGTCAGCGACCTCGAGGTGGACCTGCAGCACCGGATCGCGCCGCGCCGCGCCCAGGAGACCGTCTACGAAGCCCTCGGCGCCCTGGACGGGCTGCACCGCTACAGCTCGAGCTGGGACGAGCGCATCGGGGGCGTAGTGGTGACGGTCGATGCCGACCAGTCCCGCCGCGAGGCCCTGGACCGCTTCGTGAAGCAGCAGGCCACCGCCCTGGGTGTGAAGGTCACCTACCTGTTCGACACCCAGCGCAGCCTGATGGTCGACCGCATCGCCGAGGCCTTCCCCGAGCGGGGAATCCTCACCTGGATCCGCCACGCCGGAGAGCAGCTGTACACCGTCGAGGGCGTGATCCCGCAAGAGGACGCCGAGGTCCTCGAGGACTGGTCCGACGAACTGGAGAAGACCTGGGGGCTGCAGGTGGTCATCGAGGAGCCCTTCCTGCGGGCCCCCGACCTGCGCCACAGCCACCGCCTGGGCTCGGACGAGGAGACCATCGCCCTGCGCTTCAACCGGCCCCGGGCCTTCCCCCCCGAGGTCATGGCGCAGACCCAGGCCCTGGTGGACGGCTTCGATCCCCAGGCCGTGCTGGCCGCTGATCCCTCGCGCCGAGACATCCGCGACCTGGTGATCGCATCCATCGATCCCGCCCGCACCCAGGATCTGGACGACGCCCTGTCCATCGAGGTGCCGGAGCCGGGGGTCTACGAGGTGGGCGTGCACATCGCCGACGTCTGCCCCTTCGTGCCCCAGGGCAGCCCGTTGGACCTCGAGGGCCAGAAGCGCGGCTTCACCACCTACCTGCTCGAGGGCGAGATCCCTGTGCTGCCCAAGGCCCTCGCCAACCAGGTCTGCAGCCTCCACGGCGGCCAGGACTCCCTGACCATGTCCCTCTTCGTGCGCCTGGACCGCGACGCCAACGTGCTGGGCTACCGCATCGAGCGCACCCTGATGCACAACCACCACCGGCTGAACTACCGGGAGGCCCAGCGCATCCTGGACACCCCGCTGGACGACCCTGGGGCCCACGTCACAGCCCCACGCCTGCACGCCCTCAACGCCTTGGCGTTGAAGCTGCGGGCCCGCCGCAAGGCCCAAGGCAGCCTGGACCTGAACCTCGAGCCCGATCCGGAGACACCGAGCCACCAGCTCATCGAGGAGTTCATGCTGCTGGCCAACGAGTGCGTCGCCCGCTTCCTCATCGAGCATCACCCCGACGGGCTCTGCCTCTACCGCACCCATCCTCACGTGCCCGACGTGAACTGGGGCCCCCTGCAGCAGGTGGCGGAGCACCTTCGCTGCCCCGTGAGGGTCAAGGACCAGGCCTCCATGCAGCGAGCCCTCGAGGCCTTGGCGGGCACCCCGGGCTTCGGCGTGTTCCGCTTCCACGTGGGTCAGCTGCTAGAGAAGGCCACCTACCACTTCGAGCAACTGGGCCACGGGGCCCTGGCCAAGCTGCACTACGCTCACTTCACCTCCCCCATCCGCCGCTACAGCGATCTGATCGTGCACCGTCTCATCGAGGACGCGCTGTACAGCGATCAGCGAGGGCAAAGCTCGAGCTACACCCGACAGCAGCTGATCCCCATCCAGGACCACCTCAACGCCATGGAGATCCGGGTGGACGCCGCCAGCTACGAGAGCCACAAGCTGGCCGAGCTGCGGCGCTACGATCGCCCGGGCCAGCTCCTGGAAGGACGCATCGTGGGCTTGATGCGCGGACGGGCCTGGATCGACCTCGACGAGACGGACCTGCGCATCACGGTGCCCTACCGCGAGGCCAAGCCCCGCAACGATCCAATGCCCGTGCGGATCACCGACCGCCTCAGCGGCCTGGCCCTGGCCCTGGGCCAGCCGGTGGAGGTGCGCAGCCTGGGTGTGGACTGGACGCGCAAGTCCATCAACGCTCGGCTGCTGTCCGCTGGATGAGGATCAGCGCTCGGGCACCTTGGTGAACAGGCGCTGGAGCTTGCCGCCGGTGACCGCGACCTCACGGGTAGTGAAGACCTCGCCGTGGCTGCGCACCCAGTTGATGGACTCGCCGTCTACGGGATCCACTGGGATCTCAGGCAGGAACTCCGGCACCAGCAGCTCGAGGTGGGAAGGCAGCAGGCCATCGTGGGCCAGGCTGCCGCGCTCGAGGGCCACCCGTGTTGCCAGAAGGACCCGACGGGAGCGGAGACCCCGCTCGGCCTCGATCACCGAATCGGCGCGCACCGCCAGGTCGTCCTCGGTCAGCGCGATGCGTCCGAGGGGGTTGTCCAGCATGGAACCCAGCGCCAGCTGCCCGGGGTTCCAGAGCACGGGCCCAAGCTCGGCCTCGGAGGCCAGCCCGCCCGCCCGCACACGGTCGAGTCGCAGCGCGCATCGGTGGCGGTGCATGGCGAGGGTGTGGGGCGCGTCGTAGACGGTGGCGCCCGGTAACCAGGCCGCGGCCCAGCCAGCCCACAGGGGCACGCCTGCGGGCTCGAGCATCATCGCGGGGGCGGGGATGGCTGCGAGGTTGCGAAGGTGGTTCTCCCGCTCGCGGCACTCCCGCACCATCGCGTAGGGTACGCCTGCGGGCAGCGCCACCTGGCCGTTGAGCGCATCGGCGAGCACCTCCAGCGTCGACTCGGAGGCTTCCGGGTGGGCATCGAGGAAGCGCTCGATGGCTTGTATGGCCGCGACGCCGACGGCCACACCCGCTCCCGTGAGCACCAGATCACCACCCCCGAGCTCGAGGATCGCGGCCAGGCGCAGGACGGCGGCGAGATCGGTTGCGGAGGCCTCGAGAGCCCCCTGCTGGCTCCAGCTCTCGGCCCGCGCGATCCTCTGCTCCGCCACCTCCTGCAGGCGGTCGGTACCGACCCGCGTGCCTCGACCGGTGGTGAGCCGCAGCCCACCACAAGCCAGCAGATCGTCAAGGGCATGGTGCAAGGCCTGGTCCCGCGTGTCCTCGAAGCCCTGGACTGCGGCCTCTGGCTGGTCGACGTCGACGGGCATGACCTCGGGGCCAGGCGCCTCGCCGGCGCGCAACAGCGCGTAGAGCAGGTCCTCCCCCTCGCCACAACCTGGCATCACCGCTGGCAGGCTCTCCAGAGCCGGGGTGTCCGGGCTTGGCCAGACACGGGCGGCGCTGTGGGCAGCGAACCAGGCCGCCCCAACGAGCACGGCCAGGGGCACGCCGAGGATCAGCGTGACGCGCAGCGCGCGGAGAGCTGTCGAAGGGGTACTGGACTCGGTCACGGCGACTCCGGGGCGGACCGCAATGCTACCGCATCAGGGCGCGCCCAGGGCCAGGCCCTCGAGCACGAACTGGTGCTGCTCGGTCTCGTCGTACCAGTCGGTCCACGGCGTGTAGGTCTGCACCGCCACCGCTTCCGCCGCCGGATCGAAGCGCATGATGCGCAGCAGCCCCGTGCCACCGAAGGGTCGATCCTGCACGTTGAAGAACAGCTGGTGCACGGTGTTGCCCGCCTCGCCCTGGTCGTCCTTTCGCGCAGCCTCGCCCGCGGTGTAGTGGCCGTTGAAGACGAACGACAGCCCCGGGTGGTGCTGCAGGGCGTTCCAGATGCGCATCCCGACGCTGCTCAGGGTCCCGTCGGGCAGCAGGTAGGCGTGGGTGAGCAGGATGGCCCGGTGGTCGGGATGATCCGCGAGCACACCGTCGGCCCAGGCCAGCTCGTCTTCGTCTGGCCCATAGGTCAGGGTGACGATCAGCCAGGGCACTCCCCCACCTTCGAACTCGAACCAGGCCGAGTCCAGACTGTCCGATCGGTAGGTTCCGCCGAACCAGGGCTCGCCACTGACCGCCTCGAGGGGGAAGGTGGCGTCGAACCAGCTGTGCTCCTCGTCGTCGATCTCGTCGTGGTTTCCCACGCACACAGCGTAGGGCAGTACCCCCTCGATGAAGTCGAAGCTGGCGCGAGCGTTGCTCCACTCCTCCTCGGAGTTTTCGTGGGTCACGTCTCCTTCGTGGAGCAGAAAGGCCGTGTCGTGCTCGTCCACCGTCTCGGCCGCCCAGGCCATCATGTCGTCGAGGATGTGGGGATTGCCCAGCGTGTAGTACTGGGTGTCGGGGACCACGATCAGGCTGAACGGCTCCGAACCGGCCGGGGCGGCGCTGTCGCTGTCTCCCTGGGCGGGTGGACAGCCAGCGGCCAACGGCAGCGCGACGAGGAGCAGACGCGGGCCCATGGGGCTCCTGGGGTGGTGCACGACAAGGACCTATTCGGCCCTGGAGGATACAGCCCGCTCGAGCGCACACCATGGTCCGTCCCCTCACAGCCCTGCTCGCCCTGATGACCACCGGCTGCCACTGTGCCGCCGGCGATCCCACGGCCGGGCCTCGCCCGGAAAGCCCAGTGACCGAGACCGATCCCCCCGACGACACCCAGGCTCCCACGGAGACCGGCGAGACCGGCGCGGATGTCGCGCACCCCCACTCCCTGCTGCGCATCGAGGCCCACGCCCACCCCTACGATCGCGACGGCCACGGCGAGTACCACTACGACGACGGCGCGGCCCTGGCCGCGGCGGCCGCCGGCAACAACCTGCGGGTGATCCTCGCATCGGTCATGTTCGACGGGGACGAGGACGACAACGGCCAGGCCGTGCTGGAGTTGGCGCTGGCACAGCCCTCCATCGTGCCCCTGCTCTGGGTGCACCCCGCCCGGAACGAGGGTACCGATCGGGCCGAGGCCTGGTTGCGGGACCACCCCTTCGCGGGGCTGAAGTTCCACCCCACCCACGAGGAACTGGCCGCCGACAGCGAGCTGATGGACCCCTACCTCGAGCTGGCCGCCCGCTACGGCGTTCCGGTGGTGATCCACACCGCCGAGGACGATCCAAGCCTGGCTGGTCGTGTGGCCACCCTCGCCGCCCGACACCCCGAGGTGCAGGTGGTGCACTACCACACGGGCCTGGGCACGGATCACGCGGACGCGATCCAGGCGGTGGCGAGCTGCGACAACTGCTGGGCCGAGCTGTCCTGGATGGCTCTGGAGCCCAGCCTCGACGCCATCGCAACCCTCGGCGCCGAGCGGGTGCTCTTCGGCACCGACGTGAGCATCGACGGCCCCGACCACTACGAGAACGACTGGGGCTCGGGGGGCGCCGACGGCAGCTGGGACGGCTGGATCGTGGACCTGGCCCGACAGCTCGACCGGGACGCCTACCGAAGGGTGATGCTGCTCAACGCCGTGGAGCTGTTCCATCTGGTGACCGTCCACAGCTACCAGCCCACCGCCTCCAGCGTCGCTCTGGAGCTCGACCTGGGCCACGGCAGGTTGCAGGACCGCCTGCCCATGGCCCAGGACGACGGCGGCTGGTGGAGCCGAACCGTGCCCGCCCCCCGCGGCCTGCGTTTCGGCCTGGTGGTGGACGACGCACATGGCCCCAACGCCTGGCACGATGCGCCCACTGCCGAGGTCTGGGAGCGGGACGGCGCGCTGGTGGACCCACCGGCCATCACGACCATCCGGGTGCTGGCCGACCCGGGCTACGGCCACACCGTCTTCCTGCGGGGCTCGGGCTACCCCCTGAGCTGGGGCGCGGGGGAGCCCGCCACCTGGGAGCACGACGCCTGGGTGCTGCGCCTGGCGGGCGTCACCGCCCCCCTCGAGGTCAAGGCCCTGGTGGACGACGCCACCTGGGAGCACGGCGACAACCACGCGGTACAGCCAGGCGAGACCGTGGAGATCGCGCCGACGTTTTGATCGTCAGTCCAACGTCGCCCCGCTGAGCCCCGCGTCCTCCAGGCCGCCCTCGCCCCTCAGCTGGGCGTCGAAGAAGACCGTGGCGTAGTGCCGCAGGGCGGCCTGGGACTCGTCCATGGGCCAGTAGGCATCCCTACAGTCGTCCGCTTCGAGCTGGGGAGTATCCTGGGGGCAGCCGTCGGTGGCCAGGGCCACCAGCTGATCGAGCCACACAGAGTTCACGTCCTCCCGGGGCTCGAGCAGGTCCGCGGCGAAGCCACCCAGGTCCAGGTCGCAGAGGTTGGTGGGAGCCAGGTGGCCGGCGCCAGTCAGAGACAGCCACTGGCCATCGGGGATGGGGACGAAGGCTTCCTCGCTCTCGGCCACCGGCACCGTGGCGTCGCAGGTGCCCACCGCGTACAGCACCGGCACGTCGCGGGTCAGGGAGCCGTTGGTGGTCATGGGCATCAGGGCGATGAAGCGGCTGTCCACGTCACCCACGCTGGCCGTGGACATGCCCCCCGCGCTGTGCCCCGCCAGGCCGACACCTCCGAGCTCCAGCCGTCCCTCGAAGAAGCCCTCGATCTCCCTGTTCCAGCCCTCCACCACGTCCAGGGCGTCGGGCAGGTCGTCCTCGCCCGGATCGTCCAGCTCCACCCCGCACTCCTCCACCAGGCTGTCGAACATGCAGGGCAGGATGTCGCCCATCATGCGACCGGGGTGATCCGGGGCCACAACCACGTAGCCCCGGCTGGCCAGGTGCTGGGTGTAGTCGATGCTCTGGGTGCGGAAGCCACCGAAGCCGTGGGAGAAGAGCACCACGGGCAACGGGTCCTCGGTGCGGCGCAAGGGAGCCTCGCGGATGGCGTAGCTGTCGATGGTGGGCAGATCCACCTCGCCCAAGAGCGCCAGCACGTTGTCGGGAACGAAGCCGTTGACGTCCACGGGGGCGGGGGCGATGTCGTCGCGCTCGTCGGAGGCCGGGTACCAGATCTCGAGGGTGAGCCCAGCCGCCTCCATGGTGATCACACCCACGGGAAGGCCGGCCAAGGCGGGATCCGCCGGCAGGTCCATGGACTCGAACTGGGGGCCGCAGGCGATCAGGAGCGCCGGGACAAGGGCTGTCGCACGCATGGGGTACCTCTGGAGGAGAAGCCGCAGCATACAGGAGCCCGCCGTGCCCATCTTCTCCGAAGACGAATACCGCGACGTCTGGTCCCGCCCGGATCTGCGCGAAGCCCTCGATCGCCTGCCAGTGCTCATGCGGGCCGATCACCTCGAGGTGCTGTGGCTGGGCCCCCTGGTGGATCTCGGCCACGACGTGTGGATGGGGGATCTCGCCAACGCCGCCTGGGGCCATCTCGAGGGCTGTGGCTGGCAGCGCATCCTGGCCGAAGCCGGCGATCCCGTGGCCCCCAGCGGCCGCATCCGCACCGCCTGGGCCAAGGCCTTCGGGCGCGCCGCCCGCGCCCTGGCCGAAGCCGGCGGCTACGCAGGCCCCGAGGGTTCGCCCCACCGCTGGGCCAGCTGGCTGGCCTTCGAGATGGCGGACATCCGGGAGATCGTACAAGCGCGGGCCAAGGCGCGGGGGTGCCTGCACTAGGGGGTTAGCGGTACCCCATGTTCGTCCTTGTCCCCCTGTTCTTCGCCGGCTGCTTCGCGCTGGCGCTGATCAGCGCCCAACGCGCAGGCGGTGGCTGGAAGCACGCGCTGCCCGTCGCGCTGTGGCTCGCCGCGCTGTCCACCGCGCCCGCGCTGGTGCTGTGGTGGGTCGCCACCACCTACGAGGTGGAGGGGTACGAGATCGCCCTGGGCGCGATTGTGCTGGCGGCGGTCTTCCTCTTGATCCTCCGGGTGGTCAAGCAGCCCTTCGAGCACGCGGTCCCCATGGAGGACGAGGCCCTCGAAGCGGCGGTGGCCAGGGTGGCCGAGCGGGCCGGCCTGCGCCGGGTTCCGGTGCTGCTGCGCCTACGCACCCTGGGAGC
>CAZHIK010000387.1:0-8189 GCA_964532635.1 uncultured Enterobacterales bacterium | reverse complement strand
CCGAGGCCGGTTCTCCGCCCTCATGCTACCTTCTGGCGTTCCGTCGCCTGCTCTCGGGTTGGGTAGCTCACGAAGCCGGTCAGAATCCCTGTGGAAGGGCACTAGCCCAGGCCGAGGTACAGCAGCAGCCGGTAGATGCCGAAGGACACGGCGCCGGCCAGGGTGGGGGTGAGCACCCAGCCGAGCATGACCTCGAGGATCTTGCGCTTCGAGACGGCCTTGATGCCGTGGTACAGGCCCATGCCCATCAGGGCGCCCACGATGGCCTGGGAGGTGGAGACCGGCACGCCCAGCATCGAGAAGAGGTGCAGCCCGAAGGCCGATGACATCTGGACCGCGAAGGCGCCCATAAGGTCGAGCTTGATGATGCTTCGCCCCACGGTCATGGCCACACCCTTGCCGAAGGCCAGCGCGCCGACCGCGATGGAGGTGGCGCCGAGCAGCGCCAGCATGGTGCGGTCGATGATCTCGACCTCCATGCCGGTGATGGGGCCGATGGCGTTGCCCAGGTTGTTGGCTCCCAACGCGTAGGCCGAGTAGGCGGCCGAGGCCAGCACCAGCCACCGTAGGGTCTCGCGGACCTTGGGACCCTGGCCCGTGAGGCGCAGGACCAGCCGCAGGCAGCGGTAGATGACGTAGGTGAGGATCGCGGTGAGGATCGGGCAGATGACCCAGGAGCCTACGATGCCAGTGGTCTTGCCCCAGGCCACCGGAAGGCTCGAGGCCAGGCCGACCCCGGCCACTGCACCCACCATGGACTGGGAGGTGGAGACCGGGATCTTCTTGAAGGTGGCGATGCTGACGAAGAGCCCACCGCAGGCCAGGGCGCTGAGCACGGCCCAGGGGGGCAGGGACTCGGTGACGATGCCCTTGCCCAGGGTCTTGGTGACCCCCTGACCCTGCGCCATGGCGCCGACGATGGCGAACAGCGCGACCGCGAGGATGGCCGTGCGGTAGCGCACCAGGCCGGCCCCGACCGAGGGGCCGATGCAGTTCGCCGCGTCGTTGGCGCCGATGTTGGCTCCTACGTAGAGCCCACCTGCACAGATGAGAATGACAGCGGTCAGTGACATTCCCGGCGTCTATGACCGGGATCCGGCACCGTCAAGCGGGGATCAGAGCGCGTGCTTGACGGCGATCAGCGAGATGCGATCGCCCACGTTCTCGATGCGGTCGCTGACGTGGCAGACCTGGTCCAGCAGCTGCTTGATCAGCATCCGGTGGGACAGGCGGAGGTCCTCGTGGTCTCGGAAGATGACTCGCGTGGTCTGCCGCTGGATCTTGTCGATCTCGCCTTCCTTCTCGTCCAGGAAGTCGGCTTGGTTCACCAGGCCTTCTCCGCCGTCGAGGAGGGACTTGACCATGTCTGGGACCGGCGCCCACTGCTCGAGGGTCAGGGCACAGATCTGGGCGAAGATGGGCCGGATGTCCTCGGGGATGTCGGGTCGGATGAGGCGGATGGTCTGGGCCACGTCCTCGGCGTCGTTGGCCACCTTGTCGAGCAGCTCGAGCAGCCCGATGTAGTCTTCGCGGTAGGCCGGCAGCAGGGCGCCCTGGATCATGGTGAGCTCGATCTGCTTGAGCAGGTCGTCGGCCTTGCTCTCGGTCTTGCGGATCTCCTTGGCCACCTGCTTGTAGTGCTTGTCCCAGGACAGGTAGTCGTCGATGAGGTGCTTGTAGGACTCGACAGCGTGTCCGACGACTTCGCAGTACTCGAGGATCAGGGCTTTGACCTTCTTGGTCTTGGAGTCGCCGAAGATCATGGGTCTCTCGGGGCGAGGTGGTGGTCCGATGTGAACGCCGGGCCATTATTCCCGAGGCGCCGAAGCGACAAGTCGAGCAGAGGGGCGGGGTGAGGCTCGAGGCGCAAGCTGGGGACGTCCGTGGCCGTGAACGCGAGCGGTGGTGGGGGCATCCGGGCTTCGATGTCCGCTGCGTGTAGGCGGAGGATGAACTCCAGCTCACAGCCGGGCTGGTGCCACTCCGGGCAGATCCACTGCTCGGGCGCTTCGTCGTAGTCCTCCGGGATCGACAGGCAGGCCTCGCCCTGGACCGCGAGGTCCGGGTCGTTGTCGGCCCAGGTGTTGGACTGCAGGCTGGCGACGGCGTCGTCGAGAAACAGCCCGGCCCCCTGGTTCCCGCTGATGCTGTTCCCCTCGAGCAGCAGGCCCGTCTCGCCGTCCCAGGCCTCGCTCCTGAGCGCGTAGACGCCGTCCCCACAGCGGGTCGTCGCCCCATGGGAGACACCGCTGCCGCCGGTGATGGTGTTCCCGGTGAGCTGGTAGCTGCCGGCGTCGGCCAGCCAAACCCCTGCCACGGGGTGATCGTCGATCGTGGTGTCGACGATCTCGATTGCGGGGGGGGTCTGGCCCGGGAGTGTAGCGGCGTACAGGCCGACGCCTCCTCCGATGTCCGCGCTCTCCTGCGTGCCCGCGATGGTGCAGCGCTCCAACGCGAGGCTTCCGGCGTGCAGGCAGGCGGCACCGGCGAAGGCGTTGTCCAGCAGCTCGCAGTCGGTGCAGTGGATCTCGCTTCCTTCGGCATAGGCGTACAGGCCAGGGCCCTCGTTGTCCCGAGCCGTGAGCCTCTCGGCTTCCGTGACAGCTCCCTGCTGCGCGGCCAAGCCGCAGGCGAGCAGGCATTGCTCACCGTTCGCCGTGATGGTGGCGGAGATGGTGCAGTCGCGAAGCACGGCCCGGGTGCCGGAGCCGTGCGCGAGGATCCCCGTCTTGGTGTTGCCGGTGAACCTGCAGCCGTCCGCCGTGAGTGTGCCCCCCTCGTACAGCTGGACACCGAAGCCCATGTCCCCGTCAGCCAACCGTCGAGTGTCCATCACCGTGCTGTCCAGGAGTGCCGCCAGGCTCCCCGGGCTGCTGCAGGAGACGCCGATCCCGATGCTCCTGGCGACCTCGCAGCGCTCGGCCCGCAGTGCCGCTCCGTTCTGGACGATGATGCCCGTTCCATACCCATCCGTGTCGGGCAGGGTGTCCTGGATCACGACATCGCTGAGCAGCACCTCGGTGCCCGGCCTGCTGGCCCCGACGCCCATGCGTGTGTTCCCGATGACCTCGCCGTGCTCGAAGATGAGGTGTGCGCCCTGGCTGACCTCGACGCCGTAGCCCTTGGATCCGTTGACTGCGGGCTTCGTGTCCCTGACCCGGGTGCGCTGCAGGACGACCTCGGTGCCGCTGTCGTGGGCGATGACGCCCACCATCTGGTTGTCCGCCACGTCGCATCCCCTGGCGATGAGCGTGGCCTGGTCTTGGACCACGGCCCCGAAGCCGCCGTCCCGATCCGTGTCGGCGCGGGTTCCGCGGATGATGCAGTCGTCAAGCGTGACTCTGGTGCCTGGATTCCAGACGTCGACACCGGCATATCGATTGTCCTGGATGGTGCAGCCCTCGGCGAGCATTGCCGCTCCACTGTGCGCCATCAGTCCCATTCCGCACTGGGCGCCGGCCAGCGTGTCTCGCACGGTGCAGTCTCGGAGGGTGATGCGAGTGCTCTGGTCTTGCGCGAGGACCCCAACGACGCCGCTCCTCGAGATCGTGCATCCCAGGGCCTCGAGGGAGCCGCCCTCGAAGGCCACCAGGCCCTTCCCGTCGGTCAGGTCCCCGCCCTCGATGTTGTCCTGGATGGTGCACTCCACCAGGCGGGCCTCGGCACCGGTGCCGACGACGTCGATTCCGTAGGTCCCGTTCCGCTCGATTCGACAGCCCCAGGCGTCGAGGCGGGCGCCGTCCCAGACGTCGATGCCTGCGGATTCACCGGCTTCGATCAGTAGGGTGTCACGCACGACGCAAGCGTCCAGCTCGATCCGTGTGTCCTCGTCCTCGGCGATGATCCCCCAGCGCGTGTTTCCCTCGATGATGCAGTCCTCGGCGGTCAGGGCTGCGCCGTCGGTGATCTGGATGCCGCGACCGCCGCTCGAGTCGCTCTCCGCCTCGACACTGACCAGGGTGTCGTCCATGGTCAGCCGGGTGTCGGGATCGTAGGCGGCGACGGCTGCCTGCGCCCGACCCGTGATCTCGCAGCCTTCCAGGACGACCTCGGCCGCATCCCAGGCGGCCAGGGAGACCCCGAAGGCGCCGCGGTCGTCGGGCAGCACATCGTGGATGAGGGTGTCGCGCAGCGTGACCTCGGTGCCCGTCTCGGCGATCATGATCCCCGCGACCGTGTTCGACAACAGCTCGCTGTCCGTGATCACGAGGGTCGTACCGGCCACCATGTCGTCCCGATATGCCTTGATCCCCGAGTACGCGCTGCCCTCCACGCGGATGTCGGAGAGCGCGAGTGTCCCGGAACGCGCGGTGATCCCGGCATCGTTCGATCCCACCACACTCAGGCTCGACAGCTCGGCACCGGCCATGGCCAGGTCCAGGGTGATCCCAGCGGTGCTCCCATCGCCGACGCTCGCGTCCAGGCTGACCAACTCCCGACAGCGCCCAGCCAGGTGGACATCGGCATGCTCGGTGTCCATGAACAGCGTCTCCGGGTAGCTCCCCTCCGCCGCCGCCACCAGGCCGCCGCCTCGCTCCCCCGCCAGGTCCAGTGCGGCCTGGATGGAGCGCAGGGGGGCCTCGGCACTGCCATCGCCGTCTTAGTCCGCGGTGATGTCCACGTAGACCGTGGCGCCGTCCACCGGGAGATTGCCCCATGTGCCCGTGCCGCAGGCCTCGGGCACGCAGCGGTCGCCGTCGGCGATCCAGCCCACCTCGCAGTCGGGGGAGTCGGGCTGGCGGTCGCGCCGCTGCTGCCGGTCGCAGGCGGTGGTGGCGAGGAGCACCACGGCCGAGGCGATCGGTAGGAAGGAGGCGGCTTCCATGGCGAGACGATACTCGCTGGGGCGCCCTCGGGGCAAGGGTCGTCGACCCACGTGCTAGGCTCGGCGGCCTCCCAGTCTGGAGAGCCGATGCGTACCCTGCTCCCCCTGATCCTGCTGGTCGCCTGTACCGGCGAGCAGCCTGCGGAACCCCAGCCCGCGCCCAATCCTGCTCCCGCTCCGGCAGCTCAGCCAGCTCCGGCCCCGACGCCCGCACCCACCCAGGTCTCGGTCCCCAGCGCGGTGCCATGCCCGCCCATCGACGGCGGGAAGGCCCTGGAGTCCACCGTGCAGCGCCTGGCCCTGGGCGAGCAGGCCCTCATCGTTCACCGCTGCGCCATCGGCGACGGCACCGCGGTGCAGGCCGAGCTCGAAGGCAGCGGCTGGAGCTGGAAGGGCGACTTCGTCTGGGAGGCGCCCGCCTTCGAGAACGAGATGCTGCGCTACCACTTCGTGGCGGGAGGCCCCCTGGGCGACGGCCGGCAGGTGCTGGTGCTCAGCTACGTGGCCTGCGACCTCGACGGCTGTGACCGGGTGCGCTTCTACGCTGTGGACCCGTCGGGGATGGTGGAGATCCTGGCCGACGACACCCAGTCCACCGCCTGGGGTCCCGGGCCCGAGGGCGCCTTCGAGTACGTGGAGCGCACCGGCTACTCCATGGGCTACCACGTGGCCTCGGCGGCCTGGACCTACCGCTGGGAGGGCGGGAGGTTCGTGCGCCAGCCCCAGCCGAAGCTGAAGGCCGAGTACGGCCGCTGGCCCTGTCCCACGAGCCAGGTCCAGCCCGTGGATCCCGCCAGCGGTCAGGCCGAGGGCGAGCCCATCCCCGTGCGCCAGGGGGCCGAGATCGAGGTGCTGGCGGTGGACCCTGCCCAGCCCGGCGCGCTGTTCCAGTATGAGCTGGGCGAGCAGACCTTCTGGGCCCTGAACTGGACCCAGACCTGCGCGGGGTGATCCAGGGCTCGGCTACACCGGCGGCGCCTTGCCCGCTTTCTTGGCGCCCGAGCCCAGGGCCGCCACGAAGCGGGACTTGAGCTGGCGGGAGATCATGGCCCGGTGCACTGGGTTCAGGCGCTCGACGGCGCCGACGAAGCGATGCAGGAACTTCAGGCTGCCGCTCTGCTCGTGGCCCCAGAGCAGGTGGTGCAGGGAGCCGGTCTCCACCGCGCGCAGCACGATGCGGTCCAGGGTGGTCTCCGGGGTGAGCACCCGGACCTTGCGCTCGGGGAAGCTCAGGGCCTTGCGCTTGGCGCAGGCGGCGTCGCACACGCCGCAGCCGAGGCAGAGGTCCTCGACGATCTCTGCCTTCATCTGGACCTTCTCTCCGGGGATCCTGGGCTTGGCCACGATGTTGATGGCGCCGATGGGGCAGCGGCGGGCGCAGCGTCCGCAGCCGTTGCAGGCGTGCTCGTCCACGGCAGCGATGCGGGGTGAGGTGCGCACGGCGTTCTTCAGGCCGAAGCGCGAGATGGCCAGCAGCTGGCCGCAGTGGCAGCCGCAGCAGTGGCAGATGTAGATGGGGTTGCGCTGGACGTTGTCGGCGATCTGCACCAGGCCGCGCTCGCGAGCCATGGCGAGGATCTCTTTCAGTTCGCTGACCTCGGCGGGGCGGCCGAAGTTGCGGCGGATGGTGAAGTCGGCGGCGGGCTGCAGGCTGGTGCAGATGTCCTGGGGGTGCTCGCAGGGGTGGCCCAGGTGCTCGCCCTTGTGGCGGCAGTAGCACAGGGACACGGCGCCGCCCCCGGACTCTTCGATGAGGTGGGTGGCCTTTTCGAAGTCGAGCACCTCGGAGTGGTCCTGCATGGCCAGGACGTCCTCGTGGATCAGGGCGCGGCCGAGCACGGACTCCCCCTGGCCGAAGACGGAGTCGGCGAAGGCGCGATCCTCGAACATGTACTCGTGCAGGGCCTTGGCCATGGCGCCCTGGTCGATGTCGTCGCGCACCCGCATCATGGTGAACTCGAAGAAGCCCACCACCGCGGGCGCCAGCACGTAGCGGACCTTGCCCGTTTCGCTGTTGATGAAGTCGAAAACCAGGCCCTTGTCGCACATGTGGTCGAGGCGTGCGGTGACGGTGTCTTTGGGCTCTCCCAGGGCCGCGGCCAGGCGGCCGGCGGAGATGGGGGCCCAGGGCATGTGGGCGGCGGTGCGGGCGTCGTCCTCGGTGTAGAGCATCTTCAGGATGTCGAAGAGCGCTTCCCGAGCCGGGGCCCCAGCTGGGCCTTGGTCGAGCCGCTGCTGTAGCGCTTGGTACTCGGCCTTGACGTCGTTCAGGTGACCCATGGAGGCTCCGGGGGAGGCGGGTGTGGTCAGGGTGCCAGGCTGCGGCGCAGATCGTCGATGAGCTTCTGCAGGCGCCCCTTGCTGGCCAGGGCCGCGGGCACGGACGCGCAGAGCTCTACACCCTCTGGGCCAGCCACGGTGGTGACGAAGACCGGCTGGCCGGGGCTGCCCGGGGGCACGAAGAAGGCCCGGGCGGCCTCGAAACCTCCACCGGACAGCTCGGCCGGATCGATGCGGCCCAGGTGGGAGATGACCCCCGAGGTGCCGTAGCGACCCTCGCGCAGGCTGGTGTTGGCCAGGCGGCGGCCCATCCACACCAGCAAGGGCACGGGGGTGCGTCGGGCGAAACCCGCGCCGGCGACGTGGGCCGCGGCCGCGCGGCGCTGCAGGCCGTCGTTCATCACGTAGCGCACGGCCTGGACGGGATCGTCGGCGCCAAGGTGCAGGTGGATGGGGAGCTGCATCCAGCCGGTGAGGTTGGCGCTGCTCTGGAGCTGGGGTGCCCAGCGTCGCAGGTCCACCGGCACATCGACCCGCACGGTGTGGCCGCGGCCGTGGGCTTCCACCGCGCTGTGGGCCAGGGCCACGGCCAGGCGGGGCACCAGCTCGCTCACCGTCGGGATCCGGACCCTGGCCCACGTCCAGCCGTCGAGGGAGGTGTCGGCGACGCCGGTGGGGGCCACGCAGTCGTGGGCGGGCGGTGAGGAAGGGGTGACCCCCAGGGTGGAGGCCAGCTGCTCGTCGGTGGTGGGACCCGCCATGGCGGTGGGAGGGGCTTCGCCACGCAGGGCAGCGAACAGTCCGCGGGCGAAGAGCATCATGCCCGCGCCGTCGGTGGCGGCGTTCAGGGTGCGCAGCACGATGCGGGTGGGCTGCCCCTGGAGCACCAGGATCTCGTAGAGGGGGCCGCGGCCGGGCTCTATGGCGCTGTCGAGGAACGGGGCGCCAGCTGGGCTCATGCCGTCCCAGCCCGAGCCGTCCAGCTTCCGCACAGCGGGCAGGGGGCCGCCGTCGGCCCATCGCATGCTCCCCAGCATCCCCTTCAGGCGCAGGCGGCAGCCGGGCTGGGCCTGGGCGAGGGACT
>CAZHIK010000386.1:0-8193 GCA_964532635.1 uncultured Enterobacterales bacterium | reverse complement strand
GGCCAGGCGGCCCAACGCGGCATCCAGCCCTGCGGCCTCTCGCGGCTCGAGGAAGGTGAGCCCGCGCCGAAGCGCTCCTTCCTGCAGGGTGTCGATGGCCCAGGACTTGCCCGTGCCCCGACGCCCGCTGATGCGCACCACGCACCCCAGCCCACCAGCGACTCGCTCCAGGGCGTCGGCGATGCAGCGCAGGGCTCGCTCACGGCCGGCGAGGGGCACGCCAGCGGGGGTGGGGGTGGACGACAGCGCCGCGGCCACCGCCTTCGCCGAGCCGTAGCGCTCGGCGGGTTCCTTGGCCATCAGCCGCAGCACCAACTGCTCGAGATCGGCGGGGATAGTGGGATCGTGGTGGGAAGGGGGCACCGGCGCTTGCTCGAGATGAGCGAGCACGAGCTCGGCCTGCTGGGTGTGCTGGAAGGGTACCCGGTGGGTCAACACGTAGTAGAGCGTGCAGCCCAGCCCATACAGGTCGGTGCGGGCGTCGATGGTGCCGCCCCGCAGTTGCTCCGGCGCAGCGTAGTTGAGGGTGCCGACCACCACGCCCACTGCGGTCTCACCATCGTCGGCCAGGTCCTTGACCACTCCGAAGTCGGTCAGGATTGGAAGGTCGTCCGCGAGCACCAGCACGTTGGAGGGCTTGACGTCCCGGTGCACCAGCCCCTGGGCGTGCAGGTGCTCCAGGGCCCGACAGAGGCGGGCTGCCAGCACTCGCACCCGCCGCTCCCGCTCGAGGGGAGGGAGCCGCCGCGAGCGGTGGGTCCACAGGCGCAGATCCTCGCCCTGGAGGTACTCCATCACCAGGTAGGGCCGCCCGTCGTGGCTGCCGTGGCCCAACCAGCGCACGATGCCGGAGTGCTGCACGCGGGACAAGGCCCGGATCTCCGCCGCGAAGCGTTGCGCAAGCGCCGGGGAAGGCAGGTGCAGCCACTTGACCGCCACCAGCTCTCCCACCTCGTCCCGGCACCGATAGACCGAGGCCATGCCCCCGCGGCCCAGCAACTCCTCCACCTCGTAGGGCCCGATGCGATCCGGGATCTCGGCGTCACCGCCACGGCGCGGCGCACCGACCCTGGGCGAAGGCCCCGGTACGAGGGAGCCCGGCCAGGTCTCGAGGGGGGAGCTTCCTGCCATGCCGGGTCCGGTATCACATGCCCACGATGGGGCTGGGAAGAGGGCTCAGCCTTCCAGCAGCTCGCGGATACCCGGTCGAGCGCGGAAGGGACGGGCGAGGGAAGCGGGCAGCGCCATGGTGAGCTCACGGGCCAGGCGCTGGCTGGCCTCGAGGGCGCGCTGCGCCTCGATGGGATCGCTGGCCTGCTCGGCGAGCACAACCAGGCCCTGCAGCGCCCACAGACGCAGCCCGCGGGCCTGCGCCAGCTCGGTGGCCTGGCGCGCCATGCGGCAGGCCTGCTCGGGATTCCCGAGCTTCAAGAACGCCCGGGCGGCCACTGCCAGGCTCTTGATCTGCTGGGGAAGTGGCACGCCCCCTCGACGCTCCAGTGCCTGGGTGAGGATCTGCTCCGCCTGGAAGCGATCCCCCGACTCGGTGAAGACGAAGGCCAGGGTGGCCTGGATCAGGGGCAGGTAGCCTTCGGGATCCCGCTGCGCCGCCAGCCCACGCGCGATGGAGAGGTGGCGCTCCGCCATGCTGATCTGGCCGCGCTCGAGCTGGTAGCGCCCGATGGCGTAGCGGGTGGCGATGAGCTCGGTCTTGATCTGCAGCGGCCCCACAATGTCGAGGGCCTCGTGCAGGCGCTGCCGGGCTTCTTCCGCCAGGCCCAGCTCGAGGGCAACCACACCGGAGACCCGTGCCGCGGCACCCTCGCCCACGCGGAACAGCACTTCCCGCGCCAACATCTGGGAGCGGCGGCCGCAGTTGAGGGCCATGGCCAGGTTGCCCTGCCAGGTGTGCAGCTCGCAGAGGTTGGCCAGGGCCAGGACCCGGCCGCGCTTGGAGCCGAGCTTCTTGAGGATCCCCTCGGCCTCGGTGAGACCTTCCGTGGCATCGGCCAGGTGCCCCAGGCTGGCCTGCACCGCGGTGTGGCCCAGCAGCAGCTCGGCGCGGGCACCCTCGAGCGCCGGCCCGATGGCCAGGGTGAGCCCCTCGGAAGTGTAGTTGCGGCACGCCTCGAGGTCTCCGCGGTGCCAGGCCATCGCGGCCATGCTCTGGAGGACCTCCGCCACAAGGCGCTGGTCGCGCTCGTTGCGGCCCACCTCGAGGGCCAGGGCCAGCAGGCGGTCGCTCTGTCCCTCGTTGCCCAGGCGGGCCTCTGCCCGCGCGAGGCTCAGGCGCAGACGCGCCCCCTCCGCCACCAGGTTCAGGCGTTCCGCGAGGCGAGCCGCCTCCTCGAGGAGGTCACGGGCCTGGGCCCACTCGCCCCGCCCGTAGACCACGTCGGCCCGGGTGCGGAGCAGATCGAGCCGGATGCGCCGGAAGGCGTTGCGGGCCAAGTCGGCCTTGGCCGTCTCTTCCACCGCCAGGGCCTGCTCGCTGAGCTTCCAGGATTCGACCTGGAGCGAGCGCTCCTGGAAGCGCTGGGCCGCCACCACCAGGTGCAGGTAGGCCTTGCCGGCCTCACCACCGCGCCGGTAGTGCTCGCCGATGAGCTCGGCCGCCGCGGCCGAGGCACCTGAGCGCTCCTCGTGCACCAACGCCAGACGGCGATGGAGAAGCACCCGCTGCTCTGGGTCGAGGTCGCGGTAGATGATGTCGCCGAACTTGCCGTGGGTGAAGTCGATGCTCACCAGTGGTCCCTGCCGATGCTCCACCAGGATCCGGGCGTCCATGAGCTGGTCGAGCTGGTCGAGGACCAGATCCTCGTCCTGGCCCACCACGTCGAGCAACACGTCGAGATCGACCTCGCGGCCGTTGACCGCGAGCACCTCGAGCAAGCCTCGCTGCTTCTCGGGGACCGCATCGAGGCGGGTTCCCAGCACCGAGCGGATGCCCGCGGGGATCTCGAGGTGGCCGGCCCGAACCTCTTCGGTGTCGATGGCCAACGCCAGCCCGGATGGGCTGGCCGTGATCACGCCCCGCTGCATCAAGGTCTGCAGGAACTGGCTGACGAACAGGGGGTTGCCCTCGGTCTCGCGGTGGAGCCGATCCGCCAGGGCCTTGCTACCCTGGGCGTCGCCCAGCAGCTTCTTGATCAGATCCTGGATGTCACCCCGTCCCAGGGCGCCGGGCTCGAGGACCCGGGGGCTGTGCCCCAGCAACGAGGGATCGGTCAGGCGTCCAACAGGGTAGTCCTGGAGGTCGGTCCGAGCGGAGCCCAGCACCAGCAGCGGCGCCCCCTTGGACACCCCCGAGCGCAGGATGTAGGCCAGCAGATCGAAGACCGCGGACGGGGCCAGGTGGAGGTCGTCCACCGCGACCACCCGGGGGCCGTTCTCGAGCGCGCGCTCGAGGGCCAGCCGCAGGCCGTCGAAGACCCGGTAGCGAAGGTCGCCCTGGACGGGGCCCTGATCGCGGCCGAAGGCTTGGACCGCGGCCTCGAGATCCGGGGGGAAGTCGGGCCCGAGGTCTCGCTGGAGCTCGGCTGCCAGGCGAGCGAGCGCGCCGAAGGGACCCGAGGACTCCCGGGCGCGGGTGACGTGTACAGGGAAACCAAGCCGCTGGGCCTGGTTGACGCAGATCTCGATCAGCCGGGTACGGCCGCTCCCCACCGGACCCAGCACCCACAAGGCGCTACCGGTGCCCCGCATCAGCTCGGCGAGCACTTCCTTGAGGTTGGCCAGCTCGAGGGTGCGGCCCACCAGAGGCAGCTCCCACTCGTCGTCATCCCGGGACCGGGGCGAGATGGAGTGGGAGTGCTCCTCGTTGGCGTGCTCGACGGTGTACAAGACCTCCTGGGCCGACTGGAAGCGATCCCGTGGCGGCTTGCGCATCAAGCGGATGCAGATCTCGTCGAGGTAGCGGGGCACGCCGGGCACGAGGTCGCTGGGACGCGGCGGCAAGTGCTCCTTGTGGAGCTCGAGGTAGCCGGCGATGTCCTTGGCAACGAATGGGCGACGCCCGGTGAGCATCACGAAGAGGATCACACCCAGGCTGTACAGGTCCGAACGATGATCGATGGGATCACCGCAGATCTGCTCGGGAGAGGCGTAGGCCCAGGTGCCTACCAGGGTATTCGAGACATTGGGATCCGCGCTCGGATCGAGATCCTTGACGATGCCGAAGTCGGTGAGCTTGGCCCGGCCCTGGGGATCGAGGAGGATGTTGGAGGGCTTGAGATCCCTGTGAACCAGGCCGCGGCGGTGGATGTGCGCCAGTGCACGACACAGATCCACCAGAATCCGCACACAACGTTTCCAGCGCAGCTTGGCCGGCATCCCCTTGAAGGAGCGCACCAACTGGTGCAGATCGCTGCCTTCGACGTACTCCATCGCGATGTAGGGGTGCCCGTAGATGTCCCCGTAGCTCTCCACCCGGATCACGTTGGGATGGTTTATGCGCACAAGCGCATGGAACTCACGCTTGAAGCGCTTCTGGCCTGTGTTGAGCCGGCTTGCCCTGAGAACCTTGAGGGCCACGGGCTGGCGCCCGGGATCCCTGGCCAGCAGCACCCAGGCCATGCCCCCCTTTCCCACCAGGCGTTCGTACACGTAGGGCCCGATGCGGGCTCCAGGGCCGACCTGGAGGCCGCCAATGGTGAGGACATCACCCTGGCTCTCTTCTTCCTTGCGGATCATGCAGCAGTTGCCGAAGCGGGGGGCGGCGGCCGAATATCCCGTCGGGCCGCGAGATCAACCGCTTTTTTCTCCGCCGGTGCAGCCCTCAGCGCCCGAGGGTGCGGGCCAGATAGCGGACCGAGAGCAGCCGACCCTCGATACCACGGCGCTGGACACCCTCGACGGCCTTGGCCGCAGCCTCGGCGATGTCGTTGGCCACGACCACGTAGCTGATTTCGCCCTCAGCGCCCTGGACGGTGACGGCGTAGCCCTCCGCGCCCGCGACGGACTCGGCAGCGGGCTTGGGCTCGGGGATCACCGCTGGCGGGGCCGGCGGCTCCTCCGACTTGGCGGGCTTGCCGGCGTGCAGAGCCAGGATGGCTTCTTCGTTGGGAAGGGGCTCACCCTCGCCCCGCCAGCGGGCCGGGATGCCGTGACGAAGTCGGTAGGCGCGCACGTTCTGTGCCGCGGTGTCGGCCATCTGCGCGACACGGCTGTCGGTCAGGATGCCCACCAGCTCACGGTAGGGCGTGAGCTTGCCCCGGCGGGGCTTGGGCGCGCGCTTGGCCGGCGCGGCCGCGGTGGGCTTGGGCTTGGGCTTCGAGGCTGCGGAGGCCGGGGCCTTGCCCTCTCCTCGCCAGCTCGCGGGGATGCCGCGGCGCTTGCGGAAGGCGCGCACGTTCTCGGAGGAGACTCCTGCCAACTCCGCGACCTCGCGATCCGGAACCACCCCAACCTTGTCCATATAGGGATCGAGCTTGGACTTGCGACGCTTGGAGCGCTTGTGAAGCTTGGACTTCTTCTTGGTGGTGCTGGCCTTGGGAGGCTCCACGCCCACGGCGCCCTCGCCCCTCCAGCTCGCGGGGATGCCGCGGCGCTTGCGATACGCACGCACATTCTCAGCGGTAACTCCTGCCATTTCGGCGACCTGCCGGTCGGGAAGTGCCCCGACCTTGTCCATGTAGGGATCGAGCTTGCTGGGACGACGTTTGCGCGCTGCCATGGGTGCTCCTCTGGCAATGATACCAGTGTTGTCTTGGATGGATACCCCCGATCTAACAACGTCAATGCAACAGTGCTCGGATTTCCTCTCGTTGGACCAGATCGGTCTGATCCGATGGTGGCAGCGTGGATCGAATGGCGTCCACGACCGCCAAAGCAGCGTCACGACGAGCAGAGGAGGGATCGAGCTGGAACTGGAGCACGGACACCTCCAAGCGCAGCCCGAGGTAGGCAGGCTGCTGCGCCAGGCCCCAGCAGCGCTCTGCCAACTGCTCCGCGACGTGGTCATCCCCCAGGGCCTGGAAAGCGCGGGCCGCCTCGAGGTCCAACATGGCCAGGGCTCCCCCCGATCCCGAGCGACGGTCCAGGGCCCAGCTCAAGAAGTCCCGCGCGAAGGACGGCGCCTTGGTAGCGAGGGCGCGCGCCCGAGTGACCGCCAGCATGGGTGCGGGACTGGCGGCAGCTCGCAGGGCGTCGTGGGGCGGCTCGGGCAGGAACTCGAGCACCGCAGCGGCCTGATCTCCAGCGATGAGGACGCGAGCCGCGCCCAGCACCGGCTGCCAGAACTCCACCCACCAGCGCCGGTAGCGAGGATCCCCGAGGAGGTCGGAGGGTTGCTCGTGTGACGGCGACAGCTCGGCCCCAGCGAGGCTGCCCGCCTCCCGGGCGAGCCGCAATGCCTCGGGTCCGCGCCCCAGAGAGCGCAGCGCCTGCGCGCGCTCCGCCATGGCCACCGCCAGGAGCCGGACATCCCCGAGCGTCCGAGCCAGCTGCTCGGCCTCTCCTGCTCGATCCTGAGCCTCGCGGTAGCGCCCAGCGAGCCAGACCAGCCACGCCTGTGCGCACAAGACCTGGGTGAGGGCCACGCGATCATCGCGGACTCGAAGGGCGTCCTCGACCCGCGCCAGGGTGGCGGCCGCGCCATCGTCGAGCCCGAGCGCCGCCTCAGCCAGGCCCTCGCCGAGCTGAGCGCGCAGCTCGGTGTGGGCGTCGCCCTGTTGCTGGGCCACCCAGGCCAGCTCGCGGAACAGGTCCAGGGCTGCCTGCTCCTGGCCCGTGGCGAGCCGAACGCGGGCCAGCCCCGGTGCAGCCAGCAGCCAGCTGGCGTCGTCGCCGGTCGCCCGCTTGGCCGCGTCTTCGAGGCGCAGCTGCGCCTCTTCGAGCTCCCCTGCCCTCTCGAGGCAGCCTCCCAGCCCTACCAGCGCCGCCACGTGGCCCTGGTGGTCATCCGCGAGAGCGGCCGCGGTCAGAGCCTGCTGATAGGCCGCTCGGGCGGCCCCCCAGGCCTCGCGAGACGCCGCCAGCTCCCCCTCGAGGCGGTACAGGCGTGCCAGCAGCCGGGGCCGTTCCTCGGTCTCGAGCTCCTCCTCGGCCAGCTCCCTCGCTTCGCAGGCCTGACGAAACACCGAGCGGGCCCGGCGCACATCCCCGGAGTCCCACGCTTCCCAAGCGCCGTCGATGAGCATGGGCAACGCCTCGGCCGGGCGCCCACCCCGCAGCTTGTGGAGCGCGATCACGGCGGCCACGTGCCGGCGGCGGCGGTACAGGCGAGCGTAGGCGTCGGCCACCGCAAGGTGCAGGGTCGTGCGCCGCCCGGGAACGATGCCATCGTAGATCACAGCGCGGACCCGAGCGCTGCACAGCTCCACGCTGTCGTCGAGCCGTCCTTCCTCCCGGTTCACCCAAGCTCCTCGCTCGAGCTGCTGGAGCAGCTCCCGGAGCTGCTTGGCCGGACGCTCGGAGGCCCGGGCGAGCAAGCGTGTGACCACCCCCTCCCCGACCACTGCCATCAGCTCGAGCACGGACCGGGGGGCCTCGGGGAGGCGCCCAAAGCGCCGCTGGGTGTCGCGCACGAAGACGTCGGGCAGTGGCAGCTCTTCGGTGCGCAGCTCCGGCACCGGGCGCGCGGGGTGAAGCCGTCCGCCGGGCCTGGGCTCGAGCCAGCCCGCGCTGACCAGGGCGTCGACCTGATCGGCCACCTCGCCCGGCAGCCCACCCAGCTCCGCATGGAAGCGTCGCCCGAGCACCGCAGCGGCCCCCGCGGGCAGACCCCGATCCTTGAGCAGCTCTACCACTGCAGCCCGGTTCAAGGGTTCCAGGGTGACCCGCTCGGGCGCCAGCCCTGTGGACAGCCCCGACAGCAATTCGTGGCTATCGACCGCGCCAGGCTGGCAACCGAGCACGAGCAGCAGGGCGTCGGCGCGCGCCAGGAAGCCCACGCGCACGAGGCGCGTGAGCAGCTGCACCTCGGCGGGCTCGAGGCGATCGGCGTCGTCCACCAGCGCCACCAGCGGCTGACCGCCGATGGCCTGTGCAACCCGCTGGACAGCGTCATCGCCCTCGAGGTCACCAGCGCTCCCCGCACGCGCCAGCAGCGTGGCGATGACCGAGCCCGCCGCACAGCGCACCAAGGGCACACCCTCGGCCTCGAGCCGGTCGTCGAGGGCTACCAGCAGCGCGCTGCGGCCGCTGCCGCGCGGCCCTACCAGCAGCAGCATACCCCCGGTGGCGTCGCGGTCG
>CAZHIK010000385.1:0-8202 GCA_964532635.1 uncultured Enterobacterales bacterium | reverse complement strand
GAGCTCGAAGAAGAAGGCGACGAGCTGGAGCTCGAGGAGACGCCCGAGACGGAGCCCGAGGAACAGGACGACGAGCTGGAGCTCGAAGAGGCTACCGAGCCCGAACCCGAAGAGGCTACCGACCCCGAGCAGGAAGAAGAGGACGACGAGCTGGAGCTCGAAGAGGCTACCGAACCCGAACCCGAAGAGGCCACCGAGCCCGAGCAGGAAAAAAAGGACGACGAGCCAGCCGAAGTCGACCTGCCCACGAGCGAGGACGAGGAGCGAATCCGACTCGAAGAAGAAGAGCAAACCCGACTCGAAGAAGAGGAGCGAGCCCGCCGCGAAGAGGAAGAGGAGCGAATCCGACTCGAAGAAGAGGAGCGAATCCGCCGCGAGGAGGAAAAACGACTCCGCCGCGAGGAAAAGGAGCGAATCCGCCGCGAGCGAGAAGAACAGCGCCGGCAACGCAAGGAAGAAAAGCGCCTCCGCAAGGAAGAGGAGCGGCAGAAGCGCGCCCTGGCCAAGAAGGTGGCCGCCGAGGCCCGCCGGAAGGCCAAGGCCGGTCCGCCCCGCGATGGCCTGCTCGAGCGCACCTCGGGCACTCCCGACGACGAGTGGCTGGCTGGCGTGGGCATCTCCGATCGCCACGAGCGCGAGAAGGAGCTGGGGGCTGGCAAGTGGACCGAGCCCGCCCGCACCCTCGAAGAGGTCGCGGCGAGCATGCCCAGCGATCCCATCCGGGAGATGAAGGTCCGCCGAAGCGGGCTGCCCATCAAGCCGATCATGCTGGCTGTGCTCCTGGCCGCCGTGCTGGGCTGGCTGATGCTGCGGGACAACGACGAGGAGACCCCCGCCCCCACACCCACCCCAGAGCACAGCGAGGAGCCGGAGAGCCAGCTCCGCGGTGTCTCCGCCGCCGCCACCGATGCCCCCGAGGTCACCATCTGGACCGATCTCGAGCAGGCACGGGTGGAGCTGGACGGGCGCGACCAGGGCCTCGCGCCTACCCGCATCCCCGTCCCCCTGGACCGCGACGTACACGAGCTCTGCCTGGTACAGGGCGAGATGCGCACCTGCCGCCACCTCACCGGCGAAGAGCTGGCCCAGCAAGACCCCTACGCCTTCACCATCGGGGACAGTCCCTGATCCCATGACCCCGAGCCTGCCCAGCCTCGAGGAGCGCGTCGCCCGCCTGCCTACCTCCCCGGGGTGCTACCTGTTCCTCAACGCTGGTGGGACCGTGCTGTACGTGGGCAAGGCCCTCAGCCTGCGAGCGAGGGTGCGGCAGTACTTCGCGGGTCACGACAGCCGGGCGATGGTGCCGAGCCTGGTGCGCGAGATCGACGACGTGCAGGTGGTGCTGACCGCCACCGAGAAAGAAGCGCTGATCCTCGAAAACACGCTCATCAAGAAACACCAGCCCCGGTACAATGCCAAGCTCCGGGACGACAAGAACTTCCTGCACCTGCGCTTGGACTTCCGCACCACCTGGCCGCGGCTCGAGCTGCGCCGCAACATCCGCAGCGACGGCGCCCGCTGGTTCGGGCCCTACCACAGCGCCGCACGGGCCCGGCAGACCCTGGATGCCGTCCAGCGCCACTTCCCCCTGCGCCGCTGCAGCGATCGCACCCTCAGCTCCCGCAGCCGACCCTGCCTGCTGCACCAGATGAAGCGCTGCACCGCTCCCTGCGTGGACGCCGTGGAGCGCGAGACCTACCTGGAGATCGCCGAGGAGGCCGCGCTGTTCCTGGCCGGCCGCTCCAGGGAGCTCACCGCGCGCCTCGAGGGCCGCATGATGGCCCTGGCAGAGCAAGAACGCTTCGAGGAGGCCGCGAGGGTGCGCGACCTGATCCGCTCGGTGCAGGCCACCGTGGAGCGCCAGCGGGTGGTGGACAAGACCTTGGCCGACCGGGATGTCTGGGGCCTGTATCGTGAGGGCGAGCGGGCGGTGGCGGCGGTCCTCCCCGTGCGCGCGGGCTTCCTCCAGGAACCCCTGGTGCGCTGGGTCGACGGCGCCCTGCACGAGGATCCCGCCCTGCTGTCCACCCTGCTCAACCAGCACTACGATCCTCGAGAGGGCGAAGATCCGCGGGAGCGCATCCCGCCCGAGCTGCTGGTGCCAGTGGAGATGACCGACCACCAAGCCCTCGAAGAGCTGTTCACGGAGCGCCGGGGCACGCGGGTCCTCCTGCGCCGCCCCCAGCGAGGTGACAAGCTGCGCCTGGTGGAGCTCGCAACCCGCAATGCCCGGGAGCGCTTCCTGGGTGGCACCTCCGAAGAGGACCGCCTGCAGCGAGCCCTGGAGGCCCTGGCCAAGGCCTGCCGACTCCCCGGCCCACCTCGCCGCATGGAGTGCTTCGACAACAGCAACCTCCAAGGCTCCGACCCGGTCTCCAGCATGGTGGTCTTCATCGACGGAAGACCCCACCGCCCGAGCTACCGGCGCTACAAGGTCAAGACCGTCGAGGGCATCGACGACTTCGGCACAATGCGAGAGATCCTGGGCCGGCGCTACCGCCGCGCCATCGCCGAGGGTGATCTGCCCGATCTGGTGGTGGTGGACGGCGGCCGAGGACAGCTGAGCGCGGCGCAGGCCGTGCTGGCGGAGCTGGGCCTGCACGATCTTCCCGTGATCGGCCTGGCCAAGGCCCGGGGCGAGAAGCGACGCGGCAAGCGCGAGGCCCTGGACCGCATCGTGCTGCCCTGGATCAAGGACCCGGTGCGCCTGCGGGCCACCAACCCGGCCCTGAGGTTGCTGCAGCGACTGCGTGACGAGAGCCACGATCACGCCGTGCGCTACCACCGCAAGCTTCGCAGCAAGCGCAACCTCACCAGCGCCATCGAGGAGCTGCCCGGGGTGGGGCCAGCCCGCCGCAAGGCCCTGCTGACCGCCTTGGGTTCGGCCCGAGCGGTGCTCGCCGCGAGCCCCGAGGAGCTGGCCAGGGTGCGGGGCGTTGGACCCCGAACGGCCGCGGCCATCCACGCCGCGCTGCACCCTCCCGAGAAAAACACAGGCGAGGAGTAGCCTCGGGCCTTGAATGGATCCGAGCGCCGACCGATGAGCTGTGTGAGCGGCCGCTCCCCCCGAGCACCCCATCCTCGAGCGGCCGCAGGAAGGCTGCCATGACCACCTCCACCGCGAACTGGACCGGCCTGTTCCAACCCAAGGGCGCCTCCTACGACGACCTGGACGAAGGCGTCGAGATCCACATCGACGACTGGGAAGACGAGGTCACGGAGGTCACCGCCGACATGCTGGTGGCCATGCCCTCCTGCGAAGACGAGGACGAAGACGAGGACATCTACTCCTTCGACGACGTCACCGAGGATCTGGTGCCCCTGGACGCGCTGGCCGCGGACCAGGAAGAAGAGGACGACGAGGAACGCTCCTCCAACCTCGAGGCCTGGCCCCGCAGCTACGAAGAGCACAAGCGGCACCTCGAGCGCGCCACCCGCGACGATGCCGCCGCGGAGGCCCTGGCCATCTTCGGCATGGGCGACGTACGCGGGAGCGAGGACACCGCCGCGGCCATCGCCAAGGCCTGGGAAGACCTGCGCTTCTGGGAACCGATGCTGGAGATGGGCCGCACCGGCGACTTCACCGGCCACCTGGCGGACCTGCGCAAGTGCGCCGCCCTGCTGGAAGCTCATCCGCCTCAGGCCGACAAGCCCACCCTGCTCGAGAAGTGGGAGCAGGCACGGGCCGAGATCCGGCGCAACCTTCCTGAGGGCAAGGGCTCCGGCGACCTGGCCTGGCAGCGCAGCGTCGCCGGCCAGAGCAACGCCAGGGTCTCGATCTACCAGGAAGAGGTGGCTTAGCCTCAGGGCGCCGAGGGCTCCCACAGCTCCACATCCTGGGGCATCGACCCGAACTGCCGGACCTCGCCCTCGCCGCTCACCAGCAGGAACGACTCGCCCTGGGCCCAGGCCGGGATCGAGCCTTCCGCCGCGCCGGTCACCAGCAGGGCCGTAGCCAGGGCGTCGGCCCGCTCTGCGCTGTCGGCCACCACCGTGGCTGAGGCCACGCCGCTGGCAGGACGGCCCGTTCGGGGATCGATGACGTGGTGCACCCGCTCGCCGTCCAACTCCACGAAGCGTTCGTAGTCGCCGGAGGTGACCATGGCCCGGTCCCGCAGGGCCATGCGCCCGATGAGCTCGGCTCGCTGTCCCCGGGGATCCCGGATCCCCACCACCCACGGGCCCTCGGGCTTGGCGCCTCGACCGAGCACGTCACCGCCCCCGTTCACCAGGTGGTTGGCGTAGCCGGCCGCTGACAGCACCGCCGAGGCACGGTCCACAGCGTAGCCCTTGGCCACCGCCCCCAGGCCGATGGCCATGCCGGGCTCGGGGAGGCGCAGGGTGCCCACCTGGTCATCCAGCTCGATGGCCCGACAGTCCACCAGGGCCTTGGCCCGGGCGATCTCTTCATCGCTGGGAGGGGTGAAGGGCTCGGTGCGAAAGTCCCAGATGCTCCCCAGGGGCATGAAGCTGATGTCGAAGACCCCATCGGTCTCCACGCACAAGGCCACCGCGCGCTCCACCAGGCCAAACAGCTCGGCCGAGACCACCACAGGCTCTCCTCCAGCCGCCGCGTTGACCCGGGACAGCTCGCTGTCGGCAATGTAGGGCGACATCACGCCCTCGATGCGGGCCACCTCGTCCAGTGCCGCCTCCAGCACCGGCCGCAGCTCGGCCGCGCTCCGGTCAGAACCCGCGGCCACTGTCACCTCGAAGGTGGTGCTCATGATCTCGCGGCTTTCCCTGAGCAGGAAGCCCTGGCTCGACTCCTCCGCCACCTGGGAGCTGGGCGAAGCGCCGCACCCAACCGCGAGAGTGACCCAGATCCACCGCATCACCCCTCCACCTCCACCAGCCGGTACTCGCGGGTGCCCAGGCCCAGGGCCTCGGCCGCCTCGAGCTGGGGCTCGAAGTCGATGTCGTAGGCCGCCCGCCGCAGGGGGCGCCCCAGGTGTTTCTCCACCAGGTCCAGGCTGGCCTGGTCCAAGGCCACAGGGTCCTTGGAGGCCAGCAGCCCCGCCCGCCGGATGAGCACGTCGGCGGGGTTGGAGGCCAGGCAGTCGCAGTCCTTGCCCACGTCCATCACGAAGGTCAGGTAGCCGATGCGGCCCGCGAGGCGCTTGGCGACCCCGGCGGCCTGCTCGGCCATGCGCTCCTGCAGCCCCCGCGAGGCCATGCGCCACTGGAAGCGCACCGCCCCGATCTGGCAGCTGGCCAGGCACTCTCCGCAGCCGATGCAGCCCCCGGGATCGATGTGGGCGTGGTCTCCCCGCATGGCGATGGCGCTGGTGGGACACCAGGACACACAGGTGCGGCAGCCGATGCACATGTCGGTGTCCACCCGGGGCTTGACCACCGAGTGTTGGTAGAGCTTGCCCTTGCGGCTGGACAGACCCATGCCCAGGTTCTTGACCGCGCCACCGAAGCCCGCCACCAGGTGGCCCGTGGCGTGGCTGATCACAACCAAGGCAGCGGCTTCCGCCACCGCTGGCGCGATGCCCACCTCCTGGCTGTGCCTGCCGTTCACCGCCACCCGCACCTCACCCCGGCCCGTCAGCCCATCGGCGATGACCACCGGGACGCCGGTGTCGGCCATGGTGAAGCCGTGGGCGTGGGCCAGCTTGATGTGGTCCACCGCGTTGGAGCGCTGGCCCAGGTACAGGGTGTTGGAGTCGGTCCAGAAGGGCTTGCCGCCCGCACCCTGGATGCGGTCCACCACGGGGGCCAGCAGGTGGGGCTTGACGAAGTTGCGGTTGCCGCGCTCGCCGAAGTGGACCTTGACGGCCACCAGGCCCCGGGGGCGGATCATGGCGGCGAAGCCGGCTGCGTCGAAAAGGGCCGCGACCTTGGCGCAGATCGCCACGTCGTCGTGCTGCTCGGTGAGGGGAGAGAACCAGACGTCGGAGGGCATGGATGTTCTCCTGGGCAGGGGAGGGGCGTAACCGGGTGGGCGCCAGCGACACCGTCGAGCCCTATGGGCCGATCCACCACGGCCGAAGCACCGCAGGCTCGACCCCGATCGCGTCCGCCAGCTCCCGCGCCTCGGCTTCGAACACCGCGTCGCCGGCCGCGGACAGTGCCACGAGCAGTCTCAGCTCCTCGAGGGGCATCGCCAGCCGGCGCGCCTTGTGGAGCCCTCGCAGCCAGCGGCGTCTCGCCGCCCGACGACGCCCGCGGCCCCACAGGGCCAGCCCGCTCAGCCAGGCCGCGCGAGGCCGCGCGATGGGGAACACGCGGGCGAAGCCGAGCAGCGCCCAGAACGCCCCGCGGCGGAGACCGCGCAACTCGGAACGTTCACGCTCCGGCGCGCACAGCTCGAGCCCCAGCAACACCTCTGCAGCCCCCGCGTAGCCCTCGAAGCTGTAGAAGGTGGTGGGCATCAGACCGCGCGCCGTCTCGAGGGTCTCCACGGCGGCCTGGCGCGCCGCTTCCGGACGGCCGGCCCGGGCCGCCATGGCGGCGCTGACGCCCAGGATTCGGATGGCCTCGGCACGGTAGATGTCATCGGGCAGCAGCGCGCGGGCCTCGGCCAGCAGCTCGAGGCAGCGCTCGAGGGGTTCTGCGCCAGCGACCCAGCCAGCCTCGACCATGCCGCACAGCCCCCAGATGCGGGGCTGGGGATCCCGACGTTGCTGGGCCGCCCTGGCCACCTCTCCCCAACGCTCCGCGGCGTTGCCCGGGCAGCCGGCCAGGTAGCTGTGCCAGGCCAGCACGGCGTGGGCCTCCTCCCAACGCCGGCCGTCACCGGTGCGCTCGGCGATGGCCGCCGCGCGGGAGATCCAGCGCTCCACATCGGCCCAGCTGCCCACACCGATGGCGTAGACCCCCACCACCTCGAGCACCCATGCCAGCGTGAAGGGATCCCCAGTCTGCTCGGCCCGCTCGAGAGCCTGGCGCGCATAGCGCCGAGCGAGGGCGTGCATGGGCACCGTGCCCACGATCAGGCAGAGGGTCGCCAGGCCGTTGGCTTGCTCGGGCACGCTGGCCGCCCGAACGGCCAGGCTGAGCCCGCGCAGGGCCGCGTGAACGGTGTGGAGCGCCTGGTTGGCCTGGTAGCGCACCACGAACAGGCTCGCGTAGGCCTGGGAAGCCTGCTGAGCGACGGCGTCGACACGCGGCGGCGCTGTCGAGATGCCGAGCTGGTAGAGCAGCTGCGACCAGGACTCCCCCACCAGGCGCGACAGCAAGCCGAGCGCACCAGGCACGGGCCGATCCAGGATGGCGATGGCTCGCTCGAGGTGGGTGCCGCTCGCCGGCATACGCCCCAGTTGCAGGCAGGCCTGGCCGAGCCAGCTCTCCCACCGCGCCCGACGCTGGGGAGCGACGACTCCTCCCAGGCGCTCGTCGAGCTCCAGGGCATCCTCGAGGAAGCCCACGACCTCCTCGTTGGCGAAAGCCTGGAGCGCCTGCTGTCCCGCGCGCTCCAGCCAGAACAGAGCACGCTCCCCCGCCTGAGCGTCGGGCTCGCGTGGATCCATGGAGCGCAGCCAGTGGTGGGCCAAGCGAGGGAACACGTGCGGCCCGGGCTCGCCTGCGCCGGCCTCGTGCTGCTCCGCCACCGCTCGGTGCAGCTTGCGGCGCTGCGCGAAGGACATCAGCTCGTAGGCGACGTCCCGGGTCATCGCGTGCTCGAACGCGTGCAGCTCAACGGGCTCGATCTGCACCAACCGGGTGAGGTTGCGGTCCCGCAGGACGCCCAGATCTTCCGGTAGACGCCCGACGTCCGACCGAATGGGGTGGACCCCGTCGAGCACGGCGAGGGCGAAGATCCGACCGATGACGCTGGCCACCTTCACAGCCAGCTGCTGCTGGGGCTCGAGCTGGTCGATACGAGCCGTGATGGCGCCCTGGAGTGTGTCTGGGAGGGAGATGTCCTGGAGGCGCTCCCCATCCACCGCGAGCACACAGCGCCCTGCTTCGACCCGAACGACCCCCGCATCACGGGCGGCCCAGACCAGCTCCTCGCTGAAGAAGGGGTGGCCCTCGGCTCGCTCGGCCACCAGCTGCGCCAGGGCCGGAGGAAGGCTGTCGACCCCCAGGCAGCGGGCGGCCAGCTCCAGAGACTCGGCCTGGGACAGGGGCTCGAGGCACAGCTGGACGCAGGCAGCGTCCGACCGCAGGGCACGCAGCACCGGCGGCTCGGGCTCGGGGATGGGGCGGGTACCCACCACCACGAGCAGCCGGTCGCGTTCCGAGCGCAGC
>CAZHIK010000384.1:0-8227 GCA_964532635.1 uncultured Enterobacterales bacterium | reverse complement strand
TCCACATCCCGGGTCACCAGTGGACTCTTGGTCATGATCATCACCCGACCCCGGTGGCCGTGCCGCAGAAGCAGCTCGAGGGCTGTCCGGGTGAGCCGGTAGCGACGCTCCACACCTTGGTAGGGATCCGTCACCGACGAGATCATGATGGCCTTGTGGGTGCTCTTGCCCCGGGTCAGCTCCCGATCGAGCAGGGTCGGCAGGTTGCGCTTGACGTAGACCCACCGGCCCCACTCCTCGTCGGGCCTTCCCAGCCGCCTGCCCATGAAGGTGGCGTAGCAATAGGCGCAGGCGAAGGCGCAGCCACCGTAGGGGTTGATGCCCAGGTCCATACCCGGCACCCGGGAGCGCCCCAGGATGGCGCGGGCGCGGACCTCCTGGACACCCGAGCGCTCGAGCAGGCGCGGGTCGTTCCAGAGGGGCAGCTCCTGGAGAGGAAGACCCAGCTGGGGGCAGCGGACATCACAGGCCAGCGCGCTCAAGGGAACCTCAGACCAGCCAGTGCAGGGCCAGCACCACGGTGAAGGTGCTGATCACGCCGTTGACCGCTTCGATGGCCAGCATGCGGTTGGGGTAGGTGCTCTGGATCCACATGTTCCAGAAGCGCGGGTAGACCCGGATGCCGGAGAACAGCACACCCAGCAGCAGCGCGCCTGCCAGGCCCTCGACACCGATGAGGGGCCTCAGCCAGAGGAAGCCGATGGCCAGAATCCAGATCTCCACCTGAGTTCCCGCCACCTGGGTGACGAGGTAGCGGGCCCGAGACGGCCAGTCCTTGACGCCGGGCTCCTGCTTCATGGCCTGCTGGTAGATGCGATCGACGAAGGGGTTGCCGTACAGAGCCCCCGTCATGACGAAGTGGATGATCCCGACGACCAGACCCCAGAGAAGAGCAGAGATGAGCATGATTCCTCCATGAATGGATTAGTCCAGTGTTGGACTATTAGGTCACCAAGAACCGGGTGTCAAGGAAGAAGGGGGTCATCCAGGGGTCAACGTCCCGCTATCGGTCCGCCTCTTCCACCCTCACGACCCTGCCCAGCTCCAGGGAGCGCTTGGCCGCCAGGCCCAGCACCACGGCCATGCGGCCGTCATCTCCACCCACCGGCGGCTCGCTCTCGGAGCGCACCGCGTCCACGAAGGCCCGAATCTCGGCCATATAGGAAGCGGTGTAGCGCTGCATGAAGAAGTTCAGGGGCAACGGATCGTGCAGACCCTTCGCGTCGGCGAGCTGCACCGAGTCCGCGGCGTGGTTGCGGTTGCCCACCCGGCCGGTGGCGCCCAGCACCTCGACCCGCTGGTCGTAGCCGTAGATCGCCCGCCGGGAGTTCTCGATGACGCCGAGGGCACCGTCGGCGAAGCGCAGGGAGATCACCGCGCTGTCCACGTCGCCCGCCTCACCGATGGCCGGGTCCACCAACACGCCGGCCATTGCGTGCAGCTCCACGACCTCCTGGCCCATCACGAAGCGGGCCATGTCGAAGTCGTGGATGGTCATGTCCAGGAACATGCCCCCCGACACCGCCACGTACTCGGCCGGGGGAGGCGCGGGATCCCGTGAGGTGATGCGCAGCATCTCGGGCCGCCCCACCGCGCCGCTGGCCACAAGCTCCCGCACACGGGCGAAGTCGGGATCGAAGCGGCGGTTGAAGCCGAGCATCAGCTGAATCCCCGCCTCCTCCACCACCTCGAGCACCTGGTCAATGCGCTCGAGGTCGAGGTCCAGGGGCTTCTCACAGAAGACGTGCTTGCCTGCACGGGCAGCCGCCATGACCAGGTCGGCGTGAGTGTCGGTGCTCGAGCACACCAGCACCGCGCGCACCTCCGGATCCTCGATCAGCTCGAGCGGCTGCTCGCAGACCCGTGGGACTCCCAGCTCGTCGGCCAGCTGACGGGCCGCGTCGATGCGGGGATCCGCAAGGCCCACCACTCGGGCCCCCGGGACGCTCTGGGTGATGGTGCGGGCGTGGACCTGGCCGATGCGGCCAGCACCCAGGACTGCGACGGGGAGAGGTGCGGACATGAAGACTCCAGGGGTTGCTTCGAGCCCGTATCAAGGAAGCTCACCCCATGGACGCCCAGACCAAATCCGCCTCCAGAACCCCCTAAACTACTTTTTTTTTCATTACTTCACGATTTTCTTGTTTTCCGATTCTGGTATTTCCCCCGGAAAAACCCCGCCAAATAATGGATGCCCCCCAACCTGTCCAGGATCTTTTTGCAGGTAGCCGACATTTTTTCGTGCAATGGTCGTTGTGCTCGCTTTTCGCGTTTTCCCACCGTCGCTCTCCTGGAGGCCTCGTGACCCGTTCCCTCGCCCCCGCCGTCATCCTCTCCGCCTTCCTGCTGCCCACCATCGGGTGTGCACCGAGCTTCGACGTCATCGAGGGTGAGGGCCCCGACGCCTACGCCTCCCAGAAGATCCACGGTGGCTCCGCCCCAACCGAGTGGTACCACGACGCGGTGGTCTCCCTGCACCAGCGCCAGGGCAACTCGGTCTACACCGATCCCTTCTGTACCGGCACCCTGATCTCCGACAAGCACGTGGTCACCGCCGCCCACTGCCTCGAGGGCACCAACGCCAGCCGGGTGGCCATCTACGTGGGCGACAACCCCTACGTGAACCTCAGCGATCACCTCTACGCGGTCTCCGATGTCGAGCCGCACCCCTACTACAACTCCCGGAACATCTCCGACGACATCGCCCTGATGACCCTCTCCCAGTCGGTGACCGAGAACGTCTCTCCGGTGCTGCCCCTGCCCATCGCCGAGCAGCTCACCAACGCCGACATCGGCGAGTACATGAACTTCGCCGGCTTCGGCACCACCGAGAACAGCCAGGGTGGCTCGAAGCTGCAGGTCACCATCCCCTTGAGCGGCTTCGGCTGCGCGGTCTATGGCTGCTACGACTCGGGTGATCCCTCCACCCAGGTCTCCTACACCCAGGGCAACGGCGGCCCGTGCTCCGGCGACTCCGGCGGCCCGATGTTCGCGGCCCGCGGCAGCAACGTCTACGTGGCCGGCGTGACCTCCTACGGCGACTACTACTGCACCCAGTACGGCGTGAGCACCCGGGTGGACGCCTACGAGTCCTGGATCAACAACTACACCGGCATCGACTTCAGCGGCGGCTACGACGGTGGTAGCGATGGTGGCACCGACGGTGGCAGCGATGGCGGCACCGACGGTGGCAGCGATGGCGGCACCGACGGCGGCACCGACGGCGGCACCGACGACGGCGGCACCGACGGCGGCACCGACGACGGCGGCACCGACACCACCGGCTCGGTCTGCGAAGGCTGGGACTACGCATACGACGGCAGCCTCAGCGACACCGGCGACGTGAACTACCAGCCCGACGGCAACTACTTCCAGCTCTACGATCGCTCCACCCTCTATGGCTACCTGGTGGGTCCCGACGGCACCGACTTCGACCTCGCCCTGTACAAGTGGGGCGGCAACAACTGGCGCAAGGTGGAAGTGTCCGAGTCCAACACCTCCGAGGAGTACGTCGAGTACAGCGCACGCGCCGGCTACTACGTCTGGGAGGTCTACAGCTACTCGGGCTCCGGCAGCTACGACTTCTGTATGCACGGCGCCTAGCCACAGTGAGCAGCGCTCGAACGCGGCCCGCCCCTCCCGGCGGGCCGCAGTGCTCAGGGCATCGGACTCGGAGCGGGATACGCGAACCTCGACCCCAGGAGGTTCCCATTCGCCCTCGCACCCTCACCTGCGCCAGGTAGCCGCATGGAGCGCGCGACCGTGCTGCGCCTGGGCCTGCTGACTGCAGCTCTGATCGCGTCGATACCGCTGGGGGTGTTCACCCTCGAGCGGGCGATGATGTTCCCCCGCCCACTCGACCCCCCTCCGGATGCGGGCCAGGGCTCCTCCATCCCCGGCCTCGAGCGCTGGTGGCGCGACATCCCCGGCGGCCGGGTGGAGGCCTGGTTCGTGCCCGCCCCCTCCGCCACCTGGGACAACCCCGGTCCACTGGTGCTGTACGGCCACGGCAACGGCGGCACCATCGACCACGTCGTCCCGCTCCTGCTGCCCTACCTGGACATGGGCGTGTCCGTCCTGCTGCCCGAGTTCCGGGGCCACGGACGCTCCGACGGGCGACCGAGCCAGCGAGCGATCACCGAGGACTTCCGAGTGTTCCTGGATCGAGCGCTGGTCAAGCCCGAGGTGGACGCCGATCGCGTGCTCTTCCACGGCCGCTCCCTGGGTGGTGGCGTCGTCTGCGCGGTGGCTCGGCACGACCGCCCTCGAGCCCTGCTGCTCGAGTCCACCTTCACCGGTGCGCGCCGGATGGGCCGCGAGATGTTCGGCCCCCTGGCGCTCTTGTCTCGCAATCCCTTCGACAGCCAGTCCTTCGTGGAGGGCTTCGAGGGACCGGTGCTGGTCATCCACGGCGAGCACGACGAGGTGATCCCCTACCGCAACGGCGTCACCCTGGCCCAGGCCGCTCCCCGGGGGCGCCTGGTCACCCGTCAAGCCCACCACAACGACCTCCCCCGAGATGACAGCTACTGGACAGAGGTGCGGGCGCTGCTCCAGGAAGCCGGGTTCTGATCATCACGGCTCCCGGAGAGAGTGGCGCAAGGCAGCTGGGGAGGGCAGGTTCACCCAGGGGCCCCGCCCCCCCCCTCATGGAGGAGCCTTGCCAGGCCGCATGGTCCCAGCGCTACTGCTGCTCGCCGCCTGCCAAGGCGAGGGGCCGATCACCGCACCCTCGGGGCCTGCGGTGCCGGAGGCGTCACCGAACACGGCGCTGCAGCCCCGCCCCCCGTCCCTGCCCCCACACGTCCAGCGCCACCGGGACTGCGAGGGCACCACCACCCTCGACTCCATGAACGCTGTGGTCCGGGGGCGGGCCACCCAGTGTCACAAGGACATCTACCTCCAGCTGCTCATGGAACGTGGTCGCAGCGTGGGTCCGTGGATCGAGGATCTGTACGTGCTCCGCACCCGCGACGGGATCGTGATGGACACCAGCGAGGCCATCATGGTGCGCTCGAGCGGTGCGGTGCCCGAGGTCATCGAGCACGACGGTCGCGTCTGGATGTTCTACGGCGAGGGAGACCTGGGCAAGGCCTTCGGGCTGGCTGACCAGGACTCGGCCTGGTTCACCACCCACGGCCTGCTGGGCTTCGGGGCGCTGGACCTGATGGTCTCGGACGACGGCATCCACTTCGAGCCAGTCCCCGAGTTCGTCATCGAAGGCCTGGTGCTGGGCATGGTGGTAGACCCCGACGTCATCCGCCTGCCCGACGGTCGCTTCCGCCTGTACTACGTCGGCCTGACCATCGAGGAGGTCGAGGACCCCACCGCCTGGGACGACGACGCCCAGCACAGGGTGTACTACGCCGAGTCCGACGATCTCATCCACTGGAAGCAGGTGGGCGTGGCGGTCCACGGCCCCATCGCGGATCCCTCGGTGCTGTGCATCGACGAGCACCGCTGCCGCATGTTCTCCACCGGCCTGGACCACTCCCACTCGAGCGACGGGGGCCGCAACTTCGTGTTCGACGGCGCCACCAAGGTGCGAGGCTTCGCGCCAGAGTTCCTGGCCATCGATGGGCAGCTCCGCCAGTACTACAACGCGATGATCTACGGCGGGCCGCTGATGGTCCGCGCCAGCGCCGACAACGGCAAGACCTGGTCCGAACCCGAAGAGGTGGTGCCCGCCTACCAGGCAGAAGCCCCCAGCTTCGTCCGGGACCCGAGCGGTGACGGCTGGCTGATGTACTTCCACTACTACATGGAGGAGTACCGGGACATCTACCCAGCACGACCCAACGAGGACGAGGTCGTCGAGGAACCCGACGAAGACCGCGAGCCCACGCGCGAGAGGCGACCGCCCCTGGAGAACCAGCGGTGAGCCGGGACGAGCGGCCCCGTCCCCCCGAGGGCGAGCCGCCTGCGGGCCTGCCGTGGCCGCTGGTGGTGCTGGCGGCGGCGCTGCTGATCCTGGGCGCACAGCACCAGATGGGCTTCGACTACGCCATCCTGGGCCACATCGACAACCTCTTCCTGGACTTCGAGGCCATCGATCGCGGCGAGCTTTGGGTGGTAGGACCCCACTTCGGCGAGTCCGGCATCCGCCTGGGTGGCCCCATGTACGCCTGGCTGCACCTCCCCGCCCGGCTGATCGCCAACCCCTGCGTCGGACTGCTGGCCACCTACGCCGGCTATCAGGCCCTGGCGGTGCTGCTGCTGGTGGTTGCTGCCCGCAAGGGGGGGGCCCTGGCGGGGGCCGCCATGGGCGCAGCGCTGTTCGTGGCCTCCGACACCCGCCTGCTCGAGCCCTTCATCGAAAACTCCACCCTGGCCGCGTTGTGGTCCTGCATCGGCTTCGCCCTGCTGCTGCTGGCCTTGTCACGCCGGTGGTTGGGCTGGTCCGCTGCGGCGGGCGGGGCGCTGACTGTCGCCTTCCTGGTCCACCACCTCACCGCCATCGGCCTGGCCGCCGCGGCCGTGGGCCTGTTCGCGCTGCGGCAGGACCGCCGGCGGCGCACGCTGGCCTTCGCGGCGGGCGCTGCAGTGGTCGCCCTGGCGTGCAGCCCCGGGATGCGCATCGGCGAGGGGCGGGTGGCAGGCGAGCCCACCGTGCCCACCGGCATCTTCTCCCAGCTCATGGAGGGCCTGTTCTCCCTCGAGCTGCTCCAGTCCATCGGGGGCATGCTGCTCGAGGGCTGGCTACTGGTTCCACTGGGGCTGGTGCTGGCCGTGGTCCTGATCCGGCGCCAGCCGGAGACCCGCCCCGCCCTGCTGGCCGCCCTGGCATGGGCGGTGCTGGCCCTGGGGCTGTCCACCGCGGCCTTGGCCCAGCGCATCGGCGCCACCGAGGTGCACGACAGCGAGCTGTCCACTGGCGTGGAGCGGATGATGCACGCCTCCGCCCCAGCCCGCGCCATGCTGATGGGATTGGCGCTGTGGGCTGCGCTGGGCTGGCTGGGGGGCTGGCTGGCCCGCCGCTGGCCGCGCCTGGGAGGCGCGCGCCTGCGCCTGGTGGTCATGCTGGCCATCACGCTGGGCGCGACGGGCTGGGACCGCCTGCAGTGGTCCCCACGCACACCCTTCGAGGGCGGCCCGGTGGCCAAGCTCTACGACCTGTACCAGGGCGATGAGCACAACGTGCGGGACGCCTACGAGTACCTCGACCACATGCTGAGCCTCGGGGTGGGCCGCGTCCCCCCCGATCGCGTCCACAGCGCCGAGATGCTTCCGCGCCTCCTGGCCCGCTGGCGCCCGCCTCTGCTACGCCCCAGCCGAACGAACCCCCGCAACGACGACCACGTGGTGTTCGTTCCTCCCTACGACCGCTGGGAGCAGCTGCGCTTTGCCGGAGCCGAGGCCCGGGGCACCGCCATGCTCATCGACGGCTGCGTGCTGCTCGAGCACGAGGAGACCCAGCGCGAGGTGAGCTTCGACTGGCAAGATCAGCGGGTGATCGACGGGCTCCTGGTGGTCCTGCGCAGCGGCCCCACTCGTGGCAGCCTCAGGCGCCAGCCCGGGGAATGCCCCGGCCTGGCCGAGCTGGTGCAGCTGCGCTGGCCCGCCGGCTCGGCGGTCTGGACCTACCACTCCTGGAAGGTCTTCGGGGTGAAGGCCCGCCTGGTCGACAGGAAGCGCAGCTGCACCCTCCACCTGCCTGATCTGCCCGAAGCCACCGAGCGACCCAAGTCCCGCGGCATGTGGCACGACACCACCTGGACCGAGGTGCTGTACTGCCCCGCGAAGGGGGAGGGCTAGATCCCCCAGCACAAGGCGCGCTATCCTGTGGTCATGCACCGCCTCCTCCTGTTCCTGCTCCCCTTCCTCATGGCTCCCGACTGTGGCGGGGGAGGACCCTCCTTCGGTGGCGGTGGCACCCCTCCGCCGAGCGACGACGCCGACGACACCGACGGTTCCGGTAGCGGAGGCGGTGGGAACTTGGACGACTGCGAGCCCGAGTACCAGACCGTCGAGGTCAGCTGCTCGGAGGGGGCCAAGACCGACACCTGGCACATCTACGTCGTGATCGACGCCACCTGCCCGTGGGTCGATGTGGCCTTCGACGGCACCAGCTACGGCGGTGTGATCACAGGCAGCGACGGCGTGTTCGAGGGAGATCTCGACTACACCGGGGCCGCCTGCGACGAGCCGCACACCCTCGACTTCGAGTGCCTGTACATGATGAGCAACTACGACTGCAGCTACGAGTACAGCCCGTAGGCGCTAGCAG